>CAYJVA010000016.1:0-13424 GCA_964373465.1 uncultured Gammaproteobacteria bacterium | reverse complement strand
GATACACTCCAAAAAAATGAATGTTAATAAATTATTTTTTTAATTCAAAAAATATCCATAATGAGATGATTGTGCTCAATATGATTTCTAAAATAAGTTTATGACGTAGACGAATACCAAAAAAATAATCCTTCTTCCAAAAAAATATTTTTTTGAGATCATCATACAGACCTAAGAATGCAAAAGAAACAAATGTAAAAAGCAAAATTTTGATCTCTGATTCAACTGATGCAAAGTTAGAAATAATTTTTTTATTAAAAAAAACAAAAGACAGAATAAAAAAAATAAAAAGAGTAACTATGGAAGGTATGAGAAGCATACCTCCTCCAACAGGCGTCCCTTCTTTAACACTATGAAATAAATCAAATATAGGAGTTCTTTTATCAAATGCGTCTGTAGTTTTCTGACGTCTTCTTTGAATTTTTAATGTATAAAGAATGTTGATAAATGGAATAATAAGTAAAGAAATAATAATGAAAGAAAAAAAAAGCGCAAATAAATTGATTGCCATAGAGAAAGTTAAAAATGAAAAATTAAAAGTCAAATATCAATTAAAAATTTTTGGTAAAAAAATGATACTAACGATTATGCATGCACCAATTGAAAAGAGAAGCATGGCACCTGCTGACAAATCTTTTGCTATCTTGATATCAAGTCGTTGTTCTTTTGAGATAGCATCAGTCGTCACCTCAATTGCTGTGTTAATTGTCTCTATGCTTAACCCTATTGTAATCAATACTATGATAGTAAGCCACTCACTATACATAATATGAAAATAAAAACCTCCGACAATAGCGATACTTGATAAAAAAGCATGTATTACATAGTTCGGCTGAGTACTCAGAGCCCACATAACTCCAGCACATGCATTTTTGAAAGAAATAGTGTGATGTTTGATAATATGACGCATATAACAATTGTATTTGATCTTTTTAAATATTCAACTCATAATAATTTTCATAAGAGCTTTTCCCAACTTATCTGGATCATGACGAACTAAGCTTCTCATAGTAACATCATTTTTTGATTGCATATACATATCATCTGATATAAGAGACGAATATATAATGTGTCGTATATTTTTCAATTTATTAAGATCGTCCTTTACTAGTTTTTCATCAGATTGCTTATAATAAGTAAGAATAGTGTCTGGTATCTTTTGATTATTTATGAGTACGGTGTCTATTTTTCTTTTCAGATATTTTTCAATATCTTCAATATGATCCTCTGCGGTGTAGTTTGTCGTCTGTCCTTTTTTAGTCATTAAATTCATAATAAGAATGATGTGAGCTGAAGATGAAGCAATGGCATCCGAGAGACCATCAACAAGCAAATTAGGAATAAGGCTGGTGTACAGATCTCCGGGTCCAAGGATAATATAATGGCAATTCATAAGAGCGGTTATCGCCTTTTTGTTGACATGCGCAGTTGGGGTAAGAAATGCGCTGATGATACGTTCGGATTTATGGATCGCAGTATCTATCGCTGATTCTTTTTCAATAGTTTCTCCATCGGTGTACTGAACACTTAAATGTACCTTATCATGAGTTACTGGAATCACCTGACCTTTTGTTTTTAGGATAAAAGACGCAATGTCAATCACTTTTTGATAATCTGGTGTGATTTTTTCAAGAGCGCTGATAAAAATATTGCCAAAATTATGTCCTTTAAGATCCCCATTTTCAAAACGGTATAAAAATAATTGTCGCCAGAGATCAGGCGCCTCAGAGAGTGCCACAAGACACTGTCTGAGGTCTCCTGGTGGAAGTACTCCTAATTGATCGCGAAGACGTCCTGTTGATCCTCCGCTATCCATCATAGACACAATCGCTGAAATATCCACCTCATATTTTTTTAGCCCGGATAATACAACATACATTCCTGTGCCACCACCAATAGTTACAACTTTTTTCATAAAAATAAAAATTATTTCGTATCCTTTGGAACGAATGAATGAGGTGTTATACAGCTATAAGCTGGTATTTTGACTCCTGGCATCAGTGAGGAATTAATTCCTATTTTTACATGAGAACCAACAAATGCTCCCAACTTAGTAAAACCTGTTTTTGTCATAACACCCTTGACTGGGGTTACGATCTCTCCTTCGTCAAAACGAAAATTCGCGCACACCATACCAGACCCGCATAAAATATCGTCTTCAAATACCGAATCTCCTACATAATTACGGTGAAGAAAGACATGATGTCCGAGGTATGATCTTGTCACTTCTGTATATCCACCAATAAGACAATTATCACCAATCATACTACCTCTAATCATGCTATAGTTACCCACAATAGTATTCTTTCCAATAAAACACGGCCCAACTATTTTGGCATATTCATTCACGATAACTCCATCATCAAGAAACACATCACCTTCAACTAATGCTTTATTATGAATAATAACATTCTTTCCGGTATGTTTTTTTACTTTTTTTAAAAAAAAGTCCTTTATCTTCAGTACATGCCATGGATATTTGAGATAATACCATTCATCAGAATACTCATTATAGTCTGCAGAAACATCTGATAAATAACTATTTAATCCCGTCTCATAAGCACCATCCTTATGAGGATGAGGTAATTTTTGTAAAACAGGTATAAATTCATTGATATCAGCAAAATAATCAACGACTAACCGTACCATATCTGATGGACGATTTTCAGGGGCTGGCTTTTCAATAAGCTTGACTAATCTATCATTATCAAAACCCAAATATCCACCCGGAAAATAATCTGACATTTTTTTGGCTGTAAGAATAAGCTTGCGGGTCTTTTTCATTTTTTCAAGAAGAGGAAAAAGTAATTTTTCATTGAAAATATCACAATTGTTTACCACAAGAGACTCTCCCCTGACAACATCAACACATGATAAAAGAGCTGAAGCTTGACCTTCCCCTTTTTGCATAAGAACAGTCACATGAGAATATTTTTTTGCACTATTTTCAATATATTCATAATTGGAAGAATGTGCCACAATATATACTTTTTCTGCGTGGGGTAAAAATTTTTTTATATGATACTCAATGAGTGGTTTGCCTAAAAAGCTAAATGTATTTTTATCTTTGAATGGGAAAAAACGAGAACTTTGTCCTCCGGCAAGAATGATGATATTTTTAAACATATATATACAGTATATTATACTTTTTTTATAAGAGCTCCAATTGCTTTTAATTTCCTATCAATAGTCTCATAACCACGATCAATGACTGATGCACCCCGAATAATTGATTCACCCTCAGCAACTGATGACGCAAGAAGCAAGCTTGCTCCTGCACGAAGATCAGACACCTGCAATACTCCATTATGCAATAAAGTTTTTCCGTGAATTCTAATTGCTTGATATTTCTCCCTCTCTTCTTTTGATATATTAAATTGATATATTTCATGAGGATTAAACACAGGAGGGTAAAAATAATCAATATGCGCCCCCAACTTACGCAATTCTTCAACATATGAGAACCTATTTTCAAAAACTGTCTCGTGTATAGTGGAGATTCCTTCTGCCTGTGTCATCAATACTGCCCACGGAGCTTGCCAATCGGTCATAAACCCGGGATGAACTGCAGTGGTCACATCAGTTGAGTATAACGCATGGTTATAATAAAAACAAATCCCCATACCTTCATATTCTACTCCTCCTCCTGCTTTTTTCAAAACATTAATAAACGTCTGTATATGAGCTGTATTAACATCATGTACCATCACAGAACCTTTGGTGGCTATTGCAAAAAGCGCAAAAGTCACTGCTTCATTACGGTCAGGACTGATATGATAAGGAAAATCTATTTTTAATTTTTTTACCCCTTGGACTATGAGAGTTTTATCCTTTTTTTTGATATGAGCTCCACCTTTTATCAAAAAATTAATCAGATCATCTACTTCAGGTTCAAGACATATATTTTCAATCACCGTCTCGCCTTCGGCGCAACTGGCAAGCATAAGGGCAAATTCTGTACCAGTATGAGAGGATTTTTCAAATCTATATTTTCCCCCTTGTATCCTTTTTTTTTCAAGAGATGCTCTATAATATCCATCGCTTTCACTATAGGTAACGTGTATATCCAAGGCTTTCATACACTCGATATGACGATCAATAGGACGACTTCCGATGCGACACCCTCCGGGATTTGGAATATTTCCTTTTCCTAATTTATGCAATAAAGGAGCAAAGAGCATGAAAGACACACGTATTTTTGAAGCGTACAGAAATGCTATTGTATTTTTGTTTATAGATGAGCCATCAATCATGACTTGATTTTGAGCAATAAAACGAGCGTTTCCTCCAAGACTATTGATAAGCGTAAGCAAATCATCAATGTCGCCAATATGAGGAACATTTTTTATCGTAACGTGAGTATCAAACAATAATGAAGCAATAATTACTTTGAGAGCACTATTTTTTGCTCCAGAAAGTCTCACTTCTCCTCTCAGCGGTTTTCCACCACGAATGATATATGCATCTTCCATAAATATATACCCATCGTAATCCCGTCACTGTGGGACGTACGAGGGGTTATACCGTCCCGCCTTGGCGGGATTGCAATCTCATCTGAAAGCGGTATATTATTGAATATAAATAACTTCTTCTTCAAGGGCAACCCCATATGTATCCTTTACCTTCTGCTTAATTAAAGAAACAAGCTTTTTTAGATCATCATATTTTCCATTTCCCTTGTGTATGATAAAATTGGCATGGTGTGATGAGATTGAAAAATCACCTATCGTATATCCTTTCAAGCCTAAATCATCTATCATCTTACCAGCTGATTGCCCATTAACGTTTTTGAAAAAACAACCTGAGGTCGAGACACCCAAAGGCTGTGTTTTTTTTCTATATTCAAACGCTTCATTCATGGCGCGTCTTAATGCTTCCTTATTGGTTTTTTTTAGTTTAAATGTCGCCGTGAGAACAATTTCTTTAGTCCTTTGCAAAATACTTGCATCATATCCAAATTGAAAATAATCACGGTTCACTTTTTTCACCAACCCCTTTCTGTCAATAAGTTCTGCTTCAATAAGCTGGTCACCTACGTACGAATCAGGATGTGTCCATTTTGAATTCATATAGAGTGCTCCTCCTATACTCCCCGGTAAACCAAGATGATACTCAAATCCTGATAATCCTGCCTCAACAGACTCCCTTACCAATAAGCTTAAGGGATATCCTGAAGATATAGTCAGAATAGTTTCAGATGAATCATCCTTAATGGTTATTTTTTCTCTATATAGATTGCGTATCACCAGTCCGCTAATATTGTGATCTCTTATCACTACATTGGATGCGCCCCCGAGAATAGTCACTGGTATGTTCACCATATGACACGCTTTCACACAGTTGACGATATCTTTTCGTGTCAAAGCCTCCACATAATAGTCTGCGACGCCACCCATCTTAAATGTTGAATAAGAAGAAAGCTTGATATGCTGTCTCACTTTATCTTTCCCAATGAAGCGCTCCAAATCATAAGAATTGTGATGATTCATAAGCTTAATTATATCATTTTTGAGAGTATAAATATCTCCCGCACCCATAGTGCAAATGATGTCTCCCTGACGTATGTTTTTTTCAAGAAAAGAAACGATGTTTTTTTTTGGTTGAAATAGAATATCTTTTACCTTTTGAGAATGTGCTTTATTGACCATATCTGAAGAGGTGATGGGAAATTGACCTTGTTTTTCCCGTGCAGAGGGAAAAATATCAGTCAATATAGAAAGATCAGCATGTGACAAGCTTTTTATGAAATCTAACTGAAGCGACAAGGAACGAGAATAGGTATGTGGTTGAAAAATCAATATTAACCGACGACTGGGAAAGCGCGTACGAAAAGCATCTATAGTGGCATCTATCTCTTCTGGATGATGTGCATAGTCATCAAAAAGAAGTATATCCCCGACACGATGTACGAGTTCAAACCGTCTTTGCGGTCCTGAAAAATGAATAAGTGCTTTTTTTATTTTTTCTTGTTCAAATCCTATTTCAAGTAAAAACAACACAACGCCTGCGACATTCAACGCATTTTTTTTACCAAAAAGTAAGGTCATAAATTCTCCAAGATCACTACCCTTGTAAGAAAGTGAAATACACTGAGACACTCTGTCATTTTTTGTGACTGTTTTTATATCACGAATAATCAAATCTGAATCGCCTGAAAAACCATATGTTATACATCTATCTTTTGGAATAGTTCTCAAAACTTCAGTCAGATTCTCGTCGTCACGACAGGCAATAATTTTTTTGATTGGCTGTTTTTTAAAAAAGTACAAAAAAGCCTTTTTGACTGATAATAAATCTTTGTATATATCAGGATGATCAAAATCAATGTTTGTGGCGATGATATAATCTGGATTAAGTAGGTGGAATTTTGGCGTCGTATCAAAGGGAGGATTCACTCCATATTCATCAGCTTCAAGGACAAAATACTCACTCTTTTGATAATCAGCCCCCCAGTATTTTCCAAACCGTGGTGCGCCAATAAGATAACTCGGTGTTTTTTTTAACTGAATAAGAAGATGCGACAAAAGAGATGACGTCGTAGTCTTCCCATGAGTACCGCATACTGCAATCTTCTTCTTAAATGATGAAAAAATTTCCTCAAGCGCTTCGGGTTGAGTCATAACCTTTATATTTCTTTTTTGTGCTTCTTGAATGAGGGGATTATTCACTCCCCCATGCGATGCGGCGTAAATAACAACGTCCGTATCATGGGGAAGTAATGAAGGATCAAAACCTACTGACCATGTGATATGATTTTTCTCAATCTCTTCATCGGTGATAAATGAGCCTTTAACGTCAACCCCCGACACCTGTTTGCCCATTTCTTGAAGTATTAAAGCAATATGCGCCATGGCAACTCCTTTAATACCAAGGATAAAAATATTCTTTTTATTTTCAAACATAACCACTTAATTATACTCTACTGAATAAACCTCTTGCAAATAGTAAACTTGTAGTATATGATAACTACATGAAAGAAAAAAGACCTATTCCTCTTGAAAATGAACAAATAGAAAAAAATCTCTTGAACGCACGAGAAACATTTATTAAAGTATTTAATGAATGTAATCCCTTTAGGAATCTGGGGTATACCACAAAACAAGAAACGCATGCCAAACCGGTGATAAATCTTTTAGAAGAAGAAGTTGATAAAAAGACTAAGACACCATCTTTTGAATGGGAATCTAAGGATAAAGTTTATTTTCTTAAACTTTCCAGTTTTATAACTGGATTTCATTTATACGGCGAGAGAAGCACTATAAAGGAAAAAGGAATCCTCTATGCAATATATGATCAAAAACCACCACTCTTTACATACGCATCTGACCAAATAATTAACATCTCTCTATTAAAATCAAACCAACTTATTGGTGATCTTGATTTTCTTTTCCACGAAGTATTCAGAGAAGATTATCATAATTATCATATTGCTCCTCCAAAAAGACAAACTCTATTGGCTAGG
Source organism: uncultured Gammaproteobacteria bacterium (assembly GCA_964373465.1). Classification (GTDB taxonomy): domain Bacteria; phylum Patescibacteriota; class Microgenomatia; order UBA1406; family HO2-37-13b; genus DATDVH01. The sequence continues at coordinate 5,962 of CAYJVA010000016.1, read as the reverse complement.
ATAAAAAATATCTGTGCTACTACAGAAGTGTATGAGGCGGCATGGATAGATGAAAAGAACAAGCAGGAATTTGTCGTTCAAAGACGTGAATCATTAATAAATGGAGGAAATAATTATATAAATGTGTTTAAAAGACTCAAGGCCATACAGGATATACAAAACGAATGGTATGTTCCCTTTGGTGAAAAACCGATCTCTGATGAAACTAAGTATCGTAAAGTATTAGCTGAACAAAAACAAAAAAATCGGATTGTGATGGGTCAACTGGTTCCAGAATTTAACTCTATCGGTTAAACGCGATAAAACTGAACATGTCGCCAAACACATCTCCTTTATCTTTTGTGCTTTTACTTCGCCGAAAAGAGAAAAAACGTTTTTTATATAAGGGTTTTTATATTTTAACTATATATTTTAACTATATATTTTAACCTCGGGGGTTAAACTATATATTTTAACCTCGGGGGTTAAACGGGTTGATAGGACAAACTAAACTATATTTTTTATACTCTCACCACTTGATTTTCTCTTTCTGTTGTTCTAAAGTATACACATATGCCAGGACGAAAAGAAATAATCTCTACAGGCAATATATATCATGTATTTAACAAACTGATAGATAATAAAACTATACTTAAAAAACCAACATACTGTCGGCTTCTTCTAGATCTTCTCTCTTACTACCGCTCAACAAAAGTATCATGTAGTTTTTCTCGATTTCAGCAATTAACCATCTCTATTCAATCAAAAATCTTACGAACTCTTTCATTCAAAAAATACTTTAAAGTAGATATTCTTGCCTTTTGTTTTATGCCGACTCATTTTCATCTTCTTGTTCGCCAACGAATTGATGATGGTATTTCAAAATATATCTCAGATACTTTCAATGCCTTTACGCGCCATTTCAATATTGAAAATAATCGTAAAGGCCCATTATTTCTTCCACGATTCAAAAGCGTAAGGATAAAAAGCGAATCACAATTTTTGCATGTTTCTCGTTATATTCATCTTAATCCTTATTCTTCAGAATATATAAAAACAATAGAAGAGCTCCTACGATATCCATGGTCATCGTATGAAGAATACGTCGGTCGAACAAATCAACATTTATGTGAAACTGAGACTATTATGAGCTCTTTTGACTATCATAAAATACGTTACCAAAGATTTGTTGAAAATCATGCAGATCATCAAAGAACGTTAGAATATGCCAAACATGCAGTGAAGTGGTAATTTTTTTGCTTTAGCTTGTCCTATAAGTACGTTTAACCCCCGAGGTTAAAGGTTAAACGTGAGAGGTTAAAGGTTAAACGTGATAAACCGAGGTTAAACGTGATAAAGCTGAACATATCGCCAAAAACATCTCCCTTATTTCTCTTACCTTGACTTCGCCGAAAGGAGAAAAAGCGCTTTTTATCGCACTGTGTGCAAAAAGGAAAAAAGTCAATCTGGGATTTTTCAATTCCCACATCTTGAAGTTGCAGATAATTCAGAAGTGAAAGATTCAAGTGTCTTTTTCCGCGGTTAAAATAAAAAATTTGTTTTTCATATGTATAAAATTCTGACATAAACTCATAATACCAATCATCACTGATATCATAACAACACGCACCAATGGCAGGGCCTAAAGCAATGCGTAAATGCTCTTTTTTACTTCCACGCGCGATAAACATATCAACCATTTTTATCGCCATTTTTTTAAGAGTTCCTCGCCAACCCTGATGAGATATACCGATTAGCCCACGCTGTTTGTCAACAAAAATAAGAGGAAGACAATCGGCGTTTCGTACTACCAAAATTGTATTTTTTTGATTTGTTATAATTCCATCAACATCATCTATTTTTTGAATTTCATTATTATTTTTCGCGTCATAAAAATGAATATTAACTGAATGAATTTGTCCCAAAACAATTATTTTTTTATACAGTATTTTGTTAAAATTAAAAAAGTTAATAATTGTATGCATATCTCTTGCATCACCTGATACTTTCGTTGAAAAACCTGAAAAAAAAGAACCATCATTAATAAGTGAGGAATAAAAAATGGAAAAATTTGAGTTATAAATAACCATGTAAAACTTTTTTTACCGCGTCATGATCGCTCCATGGATATTCTTTTGATCCACGACAGAGACTTTTCTCATGTCCCTTGCCAGTGATCACGACTATATCTCCTTTATGGGCAAAAGAAATTCCTTTTTGTATGGCATCATCACGAGAATAAAGAATGAATGTCTTGAACGATTTTCTTACACTCTTTTTCACGCCCTCCATAATCTGTTGACAAATATCTTCTATCCTTTCTGTACGATAATCTTCCTCAGTCAATATGATAGTATCGGCATACCGCGCGCTTGCATAACCCATTTTTGGACGTTTTGTCACGTCGCGCAGACCCGCTGATCCAAAAATATGTATCAAGCGACCGTGCGATGAACCTATAATGTCTTTTTTTATAGTAAAAAGTAATCTTTCTATCGCATACGGAGTATGAGCAAAATCAATGATCACCTTAAAATCACCATCATATACTATCTCAAATCGTCCTTTTGGAAGACTAAAAGTCTCAATTCCCTCATAAATATATTCTTTAGTTATTCCTGTAGCAATACAACATGCGTATGATGCAAGTATGTTTTCTCTGTTGTATTCACCCAAAAGCTGTGACTTAATCGCATCATCCCACATCACATCAGCAGAATTTTTTATTCCATAAGAGATAATTTTTTTATGTGGAAGTAAGGCGACTATTTTCTTAAAAGAAGTATCATCGCGATTGATGATTGCTCTATTTGAGTTATGTAAAAGCTTTACCTTCATACGTAAGTATTGATTATATGTATGATGATAATCAAGATGTTCGTGAGTCACATTGGTCAAAACACCGCAATCAAATGCTATACCCCATACTCGATACTGATCCAGAGCGTGTGAGGTAGTCTCAAGAATAAAATATTCATCTCCAGCTCTTTGTGCCTGTTTGATGAATTTTTGTATCTCAAATGGATGTGGAGTAGTCGTGTGTAGACCAGTCTCGTGAATGCTCCCTGCAATGTCCGCGTAGACGCTGGAGATGAGAGATACTCTTTTCTTCGCTGTTTTTAAAATATGATAGATCAAATGCGCAGTCGTCGTCTTTCCATCAGTGCCAGTTACCCCAATCACTTTTAATTTTTTGCTGGGAAAGCCATAAAAAATCTGGGCGAAAACCGCTTCGAATAAATGAAACAAATTTTTTACTCTCTGTATTTTCATATTATTTTAACTTTTAACTTTTGATTTTTAACTTTTAACTTATTCAGGCGCTATATTATAATAAACAAACAGTTCTTTCACCAGATCAAAAAAAAGTGGAGCGGCTGTCTCCGAACCCCAAGGAGATGAAGTTGGTTCTTTGAGTGTCACCAATACGATAAACTTTGGTTTATCAATCGGTGCAAAACCAACAAAAGAAGCGATCGTTTTATTCGGATCATAATGACCGGCTATAGGAATTTGTGCAGTTCCTGTCTTACCTCCGATACGATATCCTTTCGGACGAGCCCACTGTGCATCACCGCGTTCAACAGTTGACTCAAGCATTTTTTTGATCTGAGATGATGCTTTGTCCCCTATCGCCCTTCGTATTGTTTTTGATTCAACCACATTTTCCCTGTTATCGGAGAAAAAAGATTTCACGACGTGAGGTTGCAAAATATACCCACCATTGATAAGCGATGCAAAAGCACGAATCATTTGTATTTGAGTTACTGCTATCCCTTGACCAAAAGTCGCAGTCGCATAATCAATGCTACGCCACTCAGGTTCAACCTTCAAAAAAGCAGACAGTTCACCTTGTAAGTCTATACCTGTTTTTTCCCCAATACCGAATTTTTTTAAATATGAGTAAAGTATCTTGTTTTTTAATTTTGAACCAATATAAATCATCCCGACATTGGATGATTTCTCAAGCACTCTCGTCAGAGTAATTCTTCCCTCATAGGTATCGTCCCATGTTTGAATACGATACGAACCTATGGTAACCGCTCCTTTTTCATCATATATATCGTCTGGTTGAATCACTTTTTCATTCAATGCAGATGCCATAATTAATGGCTTGAAAATAGAACCCGGTTCATATATTCTAGATAATGTAGGATTAGTAAAAAAACTTTCTGAAAAGTTAGCATATGTAGTCTGATCAAAATCAGGAAGACAACTGAGTGCAATTATCTCCATAGAATATGGTTCTGCTATGATAATACATCCCTCACGAGCTCCGTATTTTTCCATTCCGGACAACAATTTATCCTTTACTATAGTCTGTATCGCAGAATCTATGGTAAGGATAAGATCACGCCCGTTTTCTTCTTGTATCTGATCCTGTATACCTACAAATATCGGCTTTCCAAAAAGATCTCGCTCTGATTTAAAAATACCCGATAGTCCAGCCAAATCTTGTTCATAATATCCCTCTACTCCAAAATACCCCACATTATCTCCCTTTTCATCTTTACCGACAAACCCTAAAAGATGAGAAGAAGCTGATCCTTCAGGATAAAATCTTTTTGATTCTTCATCAAATCCAAGTCCTTCATCACGTAACTGACTTATGGCATCTTTTGTTTTTTTGTCAATATTTCCCTTTATCGGCACCCATAATTTTTCATTCTTGATTTTTGCACTTATCGTTGCCACACCGAGATGAAGTATACTGTCAAGCTGATCAATAAGCATATCTTTATTAGTTATTTTTTTTGGTTCAGCATATAATAAATAAGTCGTCTGATTCAACACCAATGGCTGCCTATGCCGATCAAATATCTGTCCTCTTACTGGCATAATTTTTTGCGTGCGTAGATAATTTTGCTTGTTATAACGATCAGAAGCAAGAATTTGAATAAAAAATAATTTCGCTATTATAGCTATAAAAAAAATCACAAAGAATAAAAAGAGAAACGAAATTTTATTCATGACGGAGAGCGTATTGTAAATTGTCTATACGGATAAGAGTAGATTTTTTTGTGAACCCTAATTGTGTGGCTCGTTTTGCTAAATTATGAATAGAATCAACAGTGGTGAGTTTTTTTTCAAGTTCAGTATTTTCATTTCTTATCTTATATAACTCACTCTCAATTTTTAATGCTTTATCTCCGAACGTCATCATACTAATAAAAAAATATATGTTTAAGATAATCAATAGACAAAGCATGCCAATACTAATTTTTTGAATATAGTGTCTCATATGTTGTTAAGAATAATCACTCTTAATTTTGCACTTCGCTCAAATATGCCGTGATTCTGAGCCGCTACAATGGGCTTTTTCGTCATCAACTCCAATCCATACTGTCGAATAAAAGTCGTGACTATCCGATCTTCTCCTTGATGAAAAGTAATGACGGCTATTCTCCCGCCCTTGATCAACACATGCATTGCTCCTTCCAATCCTTTTTTAATATTTTCAAACTCATGATTTACCTCTATGCGCAACGCTTGAAAAATACGACGCTTTATACCTTCTCTTTCTCCTTTTAGTTTTAATTGATTATCAGAAAGTATAGAGAGCACATCACCCACTTTTTTTATTTTTTTTATACGACACGCTCGAAAAAGAGCGTGAGCAATTGTCCAAGAATTGATTTCCTCAGAATTTCTACTAAAAATCTCATATAACTCGTGCGCAGACGAATGATTAATTATGTGTTCTGCAGTCTGCGTCAACTGCGAATTTATTCGCATATCAAGCGGTTCATCGGTTTTTTTAAAAGAAAAACCCCGCTTGCTCTCATTTATTTGATTCATGGATAAACCAAAATCAAACAGTACTCCATCAACAGGATAAAAATCATTATCCTTTGTTATTTTTTCAATATCTGCAAAATTCCCGTAAACAAGTTTTAAATTTTTGTAACTTTTAACTTTTAATTTTTTATTTTTAATTTGCTTTTCGTCCCACTCAATCCCCAAGACCAACCCGCCTCTTTTT
>CAYJVA010000015.1:0-13631 GCA_964373465.1 uncultured Gammaproteobacteria bacterium | reverse complement strand
AAAAGTGAGGGTTTTTTTAAGAGCCTCCGCTCTTTTCCGATTTTTTCTGACAAACACTCTGAAATTTTTTTGATAATAAGATGATTCATGGATTTTCATTTATGAATCTACCGCTTTATCAATTTCTTTGAAGTGTTTTGCTAAATCTTTTTTTGTAGAAATAAGGATTGTTTTTCCTTCTCTATATTCTTTTAAAGCTTCTTGTTGAACCGTATACATTTTTTTTAGATCAAGCTCAATATGACCTTTTTTTGCTTTAATCATGTGCACGAGCGGTTTTCTCAATAAGTTTTCAATCGCTTCAGCAAGCGTAAATCCTTTAAAATCAGCGTAAGCTTTTAAACCCATGGCAATATCATGATCAAGAAGCGTATTGAGACGATATTTTACTTGTTTCATAGTACGTAAATACTAATATAAAATATTAAGATTGTCAAATATTGGAAGAATTTTGTTTTTGAATATAATTCAATACGTCATTTCTGCAACTCCTTTTTGAAATAATCAACCCACGGGATTTTGGAGGGATCAACGCCATAGTCTATTCCTAAGAAAAATGAAAAATATGAACCAAACTGTAAATAAAGAAAAAATTCTTCAAGCCTATTTGTCGCTTCAAACGCAACATCAAGAAAGGGAACTTTTTGTTCTGCAAGAACCTTTTTAGTCACGGCAAATCGCTTTTGATTTCTTTCGTAATAAAACTTTGAATTATAAAAGATAAAGATCAGTTTCTTATCCTTTGGATAGGTGAGCCCCTCCATCAAATGATGATTAAGCTCCGGAATGATATGATATTCAGCCAATACTTTTGCAGTCTCATTGATCTGATTTCGTGCTGCATGGATAACTCCTGATAAGTGTTCTGACGCAACAAGTATAATCATAGTATTTTTTAATGTATTTTTCAGTTCATCTGCTTTTTTTTGAAGCGCTTGATCAGTCTTTCTTAACATTTCAAGTGCGCTTACCAACTCTTTATGATTTAAAACAAGATATCCTAATTTTTCAAGAATAAAGATTGTCCCAAAAATCATATAGCCTATACCAACTCGTGGTTGCCCGCATGGGTTAAATCGGGGATCAAATTGATAGTAGGGTAATTGATTTTTTCTCATCAACTCTGCAAGAACTCCTCCCATGGTCACTGCAGTTACCTGATACTTATTTTTTATGGCTTTTTCAGTCGTTGCAATAGTTTCTTCTGTAGACCCAGAATACGATGAACCTAAAAACAATGTTTTATGAGGCAAAAATGAAGGAATATGATAATCGTTTACTGCAATTAATGGTTTTTTTAAGGTGTGAGCAAAAAGCGAGGAAATGATATAATAACTATAGATAGATCCCCCCATTCCAGATATCGCAATACAGTCAGCATCATAATATGAGTGAGGATAAGTAATATCTTTTATCTCATTTAATACTTGCTCAATTTGATTTGGTAATTGTCTGATAGATGAATATGCATCTGAGACATCGTATTTTTTTATTCTCTGTTGATCAATCATGATGTAATATGGCTCCTAAATGAATAATAGAGGCTATAAGTTCATCTCGTTTTTTTTCCATAAGCTCCTGTGTGTCAGCCTCAAGATTCAATCGCATTAAAGGCTCAGTATTAGAAGTTCTGACACCAAATCGCCATGTAGGATAATCAACTGAAATACCATCTATAGTGGAAAGTACTCCATTTTTATATTCTTCTTTAAGTGAAGAAAGAATTTTTTGTGCGTCGTTTGTCTTAAAATTATATTCTCCTGATTCTACACTACGACTAATTGATTGTATCAATTCGGATAAAGGTTTGCCTGATTCTTGCAAGGCATTCAAAACGATTGAGATTATGGGAATCTGAGATTCTGCGTTGCCATTAAATGCAAAATAATAATGTCCTGACGATTCTCCTGCAAAAAGTCCACGGGTTTTATTCATAGCTTCAGTGATGAATGCATGTCCAACTTTGGTGATCTCGGATATTCCGCCAGCTTCTTTTATTATTTTTTGTGGAGTTTGTATGTAACGTATATCAAAATAAATGAGCGCATTTTCATTCTTTTTTAAAAGTTCACGAGCGACAAGTGCGGTGATATGTGAAGCGGGAATAATGTGTCCTTTCTCATCAACAAAAAATAGTCTATCGCCATCACCATCTGGGGCTAATCCAAGATCAGCTTTTTCTTGAAGCACTCTTTCTTGCAGACTTTTAAGATTAGCCTTAACTAAAGGATCAGGTTGATGACTGGGGAATGATCCGTCAAGATCAAAATTCATACGAATCAACTGACACAAACTTAATTTTTCAAAAAGAGCATCAATATAAAGCGACCCCATTGCATTTGCTGCGTCAGCAACTACTTTTATCTTTTTAAGATGGGTAAAATCAGCTATTTTTTTAGTCTCTTGAAGTTCATCAGTGAGTATATTTTCCCTTTTGATAATACTCCCTTTCTTCTCTGAATTTATTCTTATTTTATCCAGAGCATATTTCTTTACCTTTTCCATTCCTGTTGATTGACCGATTTTAATGAGTCCGTGAGGGCCCCTTATCACCATTTTAAACCCATTATATCGAGAAGGATTATGCGAGGCAGAAAGTTGAATACCGGCATCATATCCATAATGGTACACTGAAAAATAAAACGTGGGAGTTGAAGCAAGGCCAATGTCAATGACTGTCGCTCCCGCATCGATAAGCGCAGTCCTCATGACGGAAAAAAGCGAGGGACCAGAAAGTCGCATATCACGACCTATAACCACAGTCAAAGGATTATCTGATCCATGCATATCTAAAAAAACCTTATAAATAGCCTGAGCGATTTGATATACGTTTTCTTCATTTATCTCTTCAGGATAAACTCCTCGTATATCATAGCTTTTGAAAATATTTTGTGGAATAGGCATAAGTATTTTTTTGATTTTTAACTTTTCATTTTTAATTTGTTTTTTTATGAGCAAAAGTAATTTTTAATTTTTCATTTTTAATTTCGTATATGATAGTATCATAAAAAATAAAACAGCACTATGTCAAGAGCTTTTTTTACTGAATAATAATGACCGCTTGTCTTTGAAAGGACTTCAACTCGGTATAATGCCTCGTATAATGAGAGTATTTTTTTTTCGCTCCATTTTTCAGCTTGAGTCTTCAAACGTGTTATTTGCCAATGAGCTAATTTTTTTCCAGTGCTGAGACCAGCCTTGATCACTATCATCTCACGAATTCTTCTTTGTATCATTACCAAAATCATATGTTCATTGATGCTTTTTGAAAGTATATCAAGAAGAATAAGAGACTCATGCTTATTTGAGGGATATATAGAATCTAACAGCTTAAAAATGGTATGAGGAAATTTTGATACAGAGAGAATAGCATTTTTAAAAATATATTTGGCGACCCGATCTTCCAAAGTCTCCTCCCATATATAAATATCAATATCTGATCTTTCAGTATCATATTTTTTGAGAAGATCTCGTGATTCTTTTTTTGATAATAGATTTTCGCCAAAAAAAACTTTTTCTGAAGCAAATAATCCAATTGATTGAGAAAGCCACAAATCCATCTGGGATAGTGAGGAAGAATCAAGAGATATAATCTCGTAATTTTTCTTTCTATATTCGTCTTTCAATTGCAGAAATTTTTTTCGTGATGCTGTATTGTCATCACCTAATATGATATTTATCATATACACAAAGTATTATATACCCATTATAGTTAGGTTTGCAAAAAAATGAAGGCATCACTCACAGTATACATAAATTTACTTTTCCCCTCTGTTATACCGCTTTCAGATGAGATTGCAACAAATCGTCTCATCTTTCAGCGGTATAACCCACCGTACGTTGAAATTTCTTTGCAATTTCAACTACGATGGGTATATAGAGTATGATGCCTTAAATACTATAGACAAACCGAATAACATTGCTGTACAATAAATCAAATCAAAAAAAGGTTTTCCACTATCACGGTAAATATGAGTACAATAAAAGATCTGCCTTCTATTGAAAGACCTCGTGAAAAACTCAATCGCTATGGTCCTGAAAAATTATCACATGCAGAATTGTTAGCCCTGATTATCAGAAGTGGACAGAAAAAACTAAATGCAATTGAATTATCAAAGCGAATTTTAAACACTTTTGGCAGTGAGGGATTAATTCATACGACTAAAAATGAACTGTTACATACCTTTGGTATGGGTGATGCAAAAGCATGCGCGATAATCGCATGTTTTGAACTTGGTCGTCGATTCTTACAAAATAAACAATCATCTCTTCTTCTTTCTCCAAAAGATGTGTGGAGTGAACTCAAAGATATACGTGATAATAAAAAAGAGCATTTTATTATTTTTTTTCTTGATACGCGCAATCAAGAAATCAAACGAGAAATCATATCTGTCGGATCGCTCAATGCAAGCATTGTACATCCGAGGGAAGTATTTGAACCAGCTGTCAGACATCTTGCGGCACATATCATCGTAGCCCACAATCATCCGTCAGGACACACAGAACCTTCTGAAGAAGATATAAGTATGACAAAACGATTACAAGAAGCAGGACAGATGATGGGTATCATTCTACTTGATCATATCATCGTAACAAAAAAATCTTTTTTTAGCTTTAAGGAAAAAGAATTGCTCTAAACTATATATCAAATTAACGTGGCTATTTTTTAAGCTTTGAATGTGTGATATGAGTGATTTTATGTTTTTTATTCAGTTGTGCCGTCATAAAAAATATTTCCTTTCCCTCTACGATATTTTTAAAACAATAATAAAGATCATCAACTAAATTATATTGACTATTAAGTACTTTATCTTTATGTATCCATATCAAATTCCCGTCTGCTGTATCCATTTCTAATGGAATATGTCGGGATTGAACTTTTATCTTGAAAAAACACATGATCCAATCTTCCTCATATCCTCCCTCAAGTCTCACGACTCCTGAAAGTTGAATATCTGTCGGAGTAACTGTATATCCTGTCTCTTCTGCAGTCTCTCGTATAGAAGCATCTAAATAATTTTCTCCTGTCTCAAGCTTTCCGCCAATCCCGTTTAATTTGTCTGGATCAATAGATTTATCTTTATTTCTCTGAAGAAACAAATATTCATCTTCACAATGTATGAAATTCGTCACCGACGCTTGTACATATCGTTTATATTTTTTATTCATATACGAATTATAACAACTTGTCACTGAGATCTATAATCTTAAACTCTTTTCCAAGTTGCTTCTCCTGTCTATTGTTTATAGCCCGATTTTTCTGTACAATTATACGTAAAAGGACGTTGTCAAAGGGAAAACATTATTAAGCCGATAACTCAATAGATTTATGTACACGCCGAATAAATTAATAATTGATAATGACAAGATCAAACTCTTTACCGAGTTAAAAAATATCCTCAACGACCAGCCAAACCACTTTGATGTTGCCACAGGTTATTTTAATGTTGGAGGCTTCGAACTCGTCGCCCAAGAGATTAAAGAAGTAAAAAAGTTTAGACTTTTGTTAGGCCACTCACCCTCTGTTGACGATAAAGTAAAACCCGATTTGTTCGAGCCAACAGCTTTTTATAAAACAAATTTACGCGAAGACCTTGAAAACGAAGAATTCACCTCTAAAAAATCACAGGCAGTCAAAGACCTTATCTCCTTCCTTGAGAAGCAGATCGTTGAAGTTAAACTTCTGGAAAAGCCATTCTTACACGGCAAGGCATATATTTTTGATGATCTGGCTATCATTGGCTCAAGCAATTTTACTTATTCGGGACTTGCCGGCAATACAGAGCTAAACGCAGTTTTGATTGACCCCCACCCTGTTTATATAAAGAAAGAATGGTTTGATAAATTCTGGGAGCAAGCCCGCGATTTTAAGGCAGAACTTATTGAAATCCTCAAAAACTCAAAGCTAGGCACGAGAGAATACTCTCCGTATGAAGTTTATATTAAAGCTCTATACGAGCTTCAAAAGAAAGAATTGGAACCTAAAGATACACCTACAAATGAGAACTTACCGGAAAGTGTTGTAAATCTATCTACTTTCCAAGAAGACGCTGTTAATCGGGTGTATTCATCTCTTACAAACTATAACGGCGTACTGGTAGCAGATTCCGTCGGCCTTGGTAAAACTTGGATTGCAAAGAAAGTCATTGAGGATTTTGGCTTTTATAGAAGGCGTAAATTTCTGGTTATCTGTCCTGCTCAACTCCACCGAATGTGGCAGGGGGAGCTTAAAGATGTAGGTGTTTCAGAAAATATTATCCATCAGGAGTATTTAGGCGGTGAAGGTTTGGACTTTGAAGACTTGGAGAGACGCCATCAAATAAAGCTCTCTGATATTTCTCTTATCGTGATTGACGAGTCGCATAACTTTAGAAACCCAATATCTAACCGCTATGAAAATCTCTTTTCCCTTATAGAAAAAATCCGCTCATACGGCAAGACTCCAAAGGTAATTCTAATGACCGCAACTCCGATGAATAATACCATCTGGGACTTTTACTTTCAGCTTATGCTTATTGGCCAAAATAATAAGCGGATGTTTATTAAACAAGGCATATTTGATCTGCAAAAAGAGTTTAACAAGCATTTAAAAGGGAACACAAACCACATAAACGACGTTTTACAGTCAATCTCTATCCGCCGAACAAGACAGTATATTAAAGAAAACTACAAGGACGCGAAATTCAAAACAGAAACCGGCGAATATAAAAAGATCGAATTTCCGGAAAGAAAACTTGAGGAAGTCCATTATTCTCTTGATAAAGCTTATGATGGCCTTTACGCCGAGATTTCAAGAAAGATAGAGGCAGACTTAACCCTCGCCTATTACAAACTATCCGAATACAACGTATCTGAGAAAAAGGATAGAGTAAAAGTTCAAAGAGGTATTGCTTTAGCCGGAATTTTTCAGACGGTTCTTCTAAAAAGATTGGAAAGTTCAGTTGCCGCATTTAGAAAAAGTGTTAAAAGCCACAGTGAATTTCTGACTGAATTTAAAAAAGTTGTCCAGAAAGGAAAAATTTTACGCAAGAAGTTTTTTGAAAAGTACATTAACAGTTTAGATGAATCAGTAGAGGACATTGACGGCTTGGGAGACTTTGCTAAAAGTTTGGAAGATATTGATCTTAAGGATTACGACAAAGAAAAATTGTTTACTGACATTGACCAAGATATTACAGTTTTTTCGACTATTTATGAAGATATTAAAAATATTGATGAAAACAATGATGCAAAACTTATTAAATTCAAAAAGCATTTAGTTAAAAATCTTAAAAAGGAGAAATCAGTTATCTTCTCTTACTATTCAGACACTGTTAAATATATAGCGCAAGCGCTGGAAAACGATACTGACTTTAAGAAAAAGTTTGGTAAGAAAACCGCTTTTGTTACAGGCGCCAACTCATCAAACGAGCGCCAGACTATTATTGAGGATTTCTTAAATGGCAAGACTGATGTAATTATCTCAACCGATATTCTCTCCGAAGGACAAAATCTGCAAAGAGCAAAAACTGTTACTAATTACGACTTACACTGGAATCCAGTAAGGATGATTCAAAGAGCAGGGCGAATTGATCGTATTGGTTCACCTTTCAAAGAAATTATTATTTATAACTTCTATCCGGAAGACGAGCTTGAATCTTTACTCGATTTAGTACAGACGCTTCAAAAGAAAATTATGATGATTAACGACACCATTGGTCTTGACGCTTCTGTTTTGGGTGAGCAAATAAACCCTAAAGTTTTTGGTATTATACGGGACTTAAAAAGCGAGGAGGAAGAAACGAAAGATAAAACGATGGAGCTTTTGGAAGCCGAGCAATTCGGAGGCGGAGAACTTTTCTTCCAACCCTTGAAAAACTTTGGCTTAGATAAACTGCCGGCGTTTGCGCAAGAGTTGCCTCATGGAATACAAAGCGGACTAAAGAAGGGTTATAGAGGCATTTTCTTTTATTTCCAATACGCAGACGAGTATCACTTTTGGTACCTTTACGACTTAATTGACAAAGAATTTAAGACCAATAAAACAGAGATTTTAGAATTTATAGCCTGCAAGCAAAATGAACGGCGTGTTGTCCCCGAAGATTACGATGTGTATTCAGCTTACGAAGAAGTAAAAAACCGAATTACAGAGCTTTTTAATGAAACAAGGTTTGAGGTTGAAATGCGTACTCCCTCCGGCAAGAAAGAGAAGTTTTTAATTGATATGAGGGATGAGCTGGAACATATAAAAACAGAAGTTTTATTTGAAGAAGATCAAAAAGAGAAGACAAAAATAGAAGAAATTATCCTCAAAATTAACGAAGTAAACTTTACTAAAAAACGTTTGCAGTATCTAAGGCGATCATGGAACGCTTATAAAAAGACACACAAGAGCTGGCGAAAACTCGTAGCCGAGATGAGCGACTTTTTATCGGATAAAGTCGAGACGCCGACAGAAGTTATTGAAGAATTCAACGAGAAAAAATTAAAACTTATTTGCGTTGACTATATTACCTAATTATGAAGCCGCAATATAGACTTTATATTGATGAATCAGGAGATCATTATTATTCTGAATCTGATGATCCGGAAAGAAGATACTTATGTTTAACTGGTTGTTTTTTTGAGTTGAAATATTACAGAAAAGAGTTTCAGCCTAAATTTGAAGATTTCAAAATTAAACATTTTTCAAGGGATGTAGACGATAGGGTAATTATTTTTCATCGCAAGGAGCTTATTAATAAACAAGGACACTTTTCATCCCTCAAGGATTCTGAGAAAGAGAAAAAATTTAACAGTGAATTCCTTGAGTTGGTAAAAAGCGCAAAATTTGGCGTAATTGCGGTGGTAATAGACAAAAAGTCACATAAAGAGCGCTGGAGTGATATTGCAGTTCATCCCTATCATTATTGCCTGTTGGCATTGGTGCTGAGGTATGTCGGTTTCTTAAATTTTAATAATGCTACTGGAGACGTATTGGCTGAAAGCAGAGGTGGTAAAGAAGACATACAGTTAAAATCAGATTTTACTCATTTCCATAAAACAGGAACTCCTTACGTGGATGCCTCTATCTTCCAAAAAGTTCTAACTTCTAAGGAAATTAAACTCAAGAAAAAAGAGCATAATATTGCAGGACTGCAGATAGCGGATATTCTTGCTCATCCATGCAAACAAGATGTATTACTTTGCTATAAACGTATAGATAAATATTATGGCAAATTCGGAAAAAGATTATTGGAAATAGCTAAAGCAAAATATAATAACCGTGCTGTACTTAATCAAATAAACGGATATGGAAGAGTCTTTGTTAAATGAAAGAGGCCAGCTTGCGCTGACCCTATCACGATACCCCTTGCGGGACATCCACCTCCAGTATTACTGGATTAAAAATAGTATAGTACATATCTATATAAATAGCAAGTATGATTAAAAATATCAATCTAGACCAGTTTTTACCCACAATGGGTACACCGGAGAAAGTGTATCAGCTTTTTGATTCATTAGGATATAAGGTACTTGATTCTCGTCTCAAAACTAACCCATCTGTTTATAACTTACCCGTCAAGGAAGCCGCATTAGTCGAGAAGATTTATGCGGTCTCCAATTATGATCGCCGTTTTCAGATTCTTTTGTTTAAGCTCAAAGAGGAAAACAAAGAAGCAATCCGCACCATACCGGAGAAAATCTTGCGTGAGGTAGACTTCCCCTTCATTATCTTTACTCCTGATTTTAAGACTTATACTTTTACTCTTGTTGAAAAAGTCCGCGAGGGACCTGGAGAGTTCAAACGCAAACTTACAAAACTCATAGTTGATAGCAGTCAGCCCTATCACACAGATAAAGAAATACTCAGGAGTCTTACTCTATCTAGTGAAACTAAAAACCCTGTTGAGGTTTATAAACTATTTCAAAGCGCCTTTAGCGTGGAGAAAGTTACTAAGAAATTCTTTACCGAATATCGGGAAGTTTTTGAAAGATTGATAAAAGAAGTTATTAAGCAGAATAAGCACCTGAAATCTACGCTTTTTTCCAGAGATGGTTCTGTAGAAAATTTTGTCAAAATTCTGTTAGGCCGTTTAATGTTTCTCTACTTTATACAAAAAAGAGGCTGGCTTAATTGTTTCGATGGTTGGGGTAGCGGTGATAAAAAATTCCTCTACAACAAGTTTCAAGAGGCAAAGAAAGATAAAAGGAATTATTTTAAGGATTACCTTGAAGCGCTTTTCTTTGACACTCTTAATAATCCCCGCCGTGATAAACCGGATCAAGCAACACAGTTTGGCGGTAGAATACCATTTTTGAATGGAGGTTTATTTGAACCAAACTACAGTTATAAAGATCCCTCACAAATTGTTCTAATTGACAACGACTCATTCGAGCAGGTTTTCTCAGTTTTTGAAAAATACAACTTCACTGTAAAAGAGGATGAGCCGCTTGAAAAAGAAGTTGCTATTGATCCCGAAATGTTGGGTAAAGTTTTTGAAAATCTCCTTGAGGAAAACTTACGCAAGGGTAAAGGTACTTACTACACCCCACGAGAAATAGTCCACTATATGTGCCATGAAAGCCTGATAAATTATTTAGCGTCGGAAGTTGGTATTGAACAAGAGGAAATACGGAGCTTCCTAGATCGTGAGCAATCCCTAGAAAAGAAAGAAACGCTTAGCCCTCTTATAAAGAGTAAGGCAAAGGAAATAGACGAAAAACTGGCAGATATTAAAGTTTTAGACCCTGCTTGCGGGTCTGGCGCTTTTTTGATTGGCATGCTCCATGAAGTTATAAACGCCCGCCTGAGCCTTAATCGGGAGCTTGGGCGTAGCCTCTCGGAATACGAGCTTAAAAAGGCAACCATTCAAAATAATATCCACGGAGTAGATATTGATCCGGGCGCAACTGAAATAGCCAAACTTCGTTTATGGCTTACATTGGTCGTTGACCACAATCTTTCCGAAATAGAACCATTACCCAACCTTGACTATAAAATCATGATCGGTAACTCACTTCTTGATGAATTTATGGGAGTAAAACTGTTTAACTTTAAGAAAGCCAGACAACGAACTAATGGTAAAAAGATACTCAAACTTTTTGAGGATGATATACAGCAAGTCTCAATGTTTGAGGACGATAATAAGGCTAATATCTTAAAAGCTCTACAAAAATTACACTCTTTATACTTCAAGGAGTCCGATCCTGAAAGGAAGAAACAAATAAGAACTCAAATAGACAAAATTGAGTTTGATCTTATTGAGACAACTGTAAAAGATGAGGTTAAAAAATTAGAGGATGAAATAAACCATATAGCCAGCAATCCCATGTTGAAAGGGCTCGGAATTCCAAAAGAAATAGCAGATAAGATTACAAAAATTAGCTCTAAACAAGCGCAGATTTTAGAAACTTTTAATGAGATAAAGAAAAGTAATGTTAAACCATTTTTCTTGTTTCAACTCCATTTTTCAGATGTGTTTGAGAGGAAAGGCGGGTTTGATGTAGTCATCGCCAATCCACCGTATATCAATACAAAAAGAGGTATTCGTGAAACAGAAAAGGTTTTGCTTAAGAAAAATTATTCAACCGCAACTGGCCAATTCGATTTATTTACAATCTTTATCGAAAGGAGTCTGCAACTTTCGTCAAATTTAGTTTCATTTATTGTGCCTAAGCCATTCTTGAATAACGAAAACTACGAAGTTGCTAGAAATCTTCTGCTAAGCAATAGTATTATTGATCTTCTTGTAGGGTCAAATGTTTTTGAGGCAGGTGTTGAATCTGCAGTATTTATAGCTAGTAAGAAGAAATCGGTTGGAACTTCGGTTTTTAAAATTGATAATAGTCCGTACCATACCATTAAATTAGCACAGGTTATATCGCAAGATTTTTTTAACGAACTTCCATTTCATATTCTGAATACTGAATTAACGGAAGGAGATATAAAGATTTTTTCTAAAATAAATAATTCTACTAGGGTTCATCTTGGTGACATAATACAAATTACAAGAGGCATTGAGTGCGGTAAGAATGATGAATCAATTACGAGAGAAAAAAATCAGTATCAACTGTTAAGAGGTGAGGATGTGGGAAGATATAAAATTGATTACAAGAATCTCTATATAAATTTTGATATAAAAGATGAACAAAATTTTAAACCATTAAGCATATATAAAAATCCGAAATTAATTTTAAGAAGAGTAGCAAACTTTCCTGAAGCAACCCTTGACGAAGAAAATTTCATAGTATTAAACACCTTGTACTGCCTTTATGGTGTATCCGATGAAGCATACGATTACAGGTCTGTACTAGCATTGATAAATTCTAGACTGCTCAGTTATTGGTTTTCTAAGATTTTCATATCAACAGATAAGCTTTTTCCATATATTAGAAAATCTCAGTTAGAAAAGTTGCCATTACCAGAATTAAATACCAATACTAAGAATAATTTAAACGAATTAGTTCAAAGTATCCTTGTTGCTAAAAGGTCGAATAAGAACCTTAATACATCTGAATATGAACAACAAATAGATCAGTTAGTTTATAAACTCTACGGTCTCACGCCGGAAGAAATAGCAGTTGTTGAAGGAGGTGAAAAGTAATGATAAGTCTGTATTTTGTAGGTCTTGTCGTATTCGCAATCGTATTGTTCGGCATAATCGCTTACATTAGTCACTTTGGCATAAAAAACTTGTTTCCTGGTTCAGGTGATCCAGCAAGCGTGTCTCAATCGTTCTCTGAAATGATGAGGACATATGGACAGGTTGCCATCGGTCTTTTTGTCATCCTGTCGTTAGTCGCTTTAATGATCGAGTCTAAAGTTAATTCGGAAGCGGCAATGCCTGTAATTTCTTTGGTTACTGGTTATATTCTGGGATCCAGCATTGAAGCAAAGTTTAAAAAATAATTCAGAATATGTTAGAAAATATAAACTGGCCAGAATTATTTATTGGAGGAGTGATCGGTTTCTTTACGGCTCTTGTTGTGGCTACGATTTATGAGTGGGTTAGAAAACCAAACCTAGTTTTTTCTATCGACGAATCACCTAATGAAGGCCAGAGAAACATAAATGGGAAAGACTATAAATGGAAGTTCATCAATTTAATCGTAGAGAACAAGACTAGGCCTTGGTGGCAAAGTTGGCTTCGGGGAAATGTAGCAGCCGAAAATATAAGAGCCTGGATTTCTTATAGGGACTACGATTCAAGTTCAGAAATAGTAAAAATTAGTGCGAGATGGGCGTCAACTAAACAGCCGATAAACGATTTCGGTCGTCCTGATTGGAGTTATATACTCGTAACCTCTAGAGAAAGTGTCCCTGTTGGCGAATCTGCTTCTCTCGCAGTAATCATAAAAACCGATAAATCCGAAAGCCTATTTGGTTTTAATAATGAAAGCTATTTATATTATCCGGAATACAATTCCCCGTACGACACTTTATGGTCGAAGCCCGATTTTGAAATAGGCGATGATAAAAAGTATAGGGTTTGTGTGCTAGTTCTTGCTCAAGGTCACGAATATCGTAAGGAGTTTATTTTATTGAACCCTAGGAAATCGTATAACTCGCTTAGGCTATTAGACGGAGAAGTAGAAAGTTGTAAGTAATTAAAAATTAAAAGCGTATTTAAAAAGAGCAAAAAAATTATGTCGGAAATAAATCAAAAAAT
>CAYJVA010000014.1:0-14833 GCA_964373465.1 uncultured Gammaproteobacteria bacterium | reverse complement strand
CATCCACTATTGGAGAGGTAAGAAAGAGATAGATTTTGTGACATTGAACCCAGTCCCAGCTTTTTATAATGTGTCTTATACAGATCAACCACATGAGCGAGAGATAGAAGGCATGGTAGAAGGATTACAGGAATTTAATATTGAGAAAGGAGTAGTGCTGACAAAAAACTATTGTGGAACAAAAAAAGTGAAAGGGAAAGTAGTGGAGTGTATACTTCTTTGGACATGGCTCATCTTAAATGAAAGAGTTTTTTTAGAATGAACTTATGCTCAAAGCTCTTCCAATCAGTCCAAATCCATTGAGATTTACTTTTAAGGTTTTCATACACGCCTATTTTCCGTTATTTTATGGAAAAAATCAAGACGATTTTATATTTTTTTCCCATACGACATCCATTTTTTTATACATTTGATTTTCTTGCATGAAGTATAATGGATTATAGGAGAATTGTTTTGACTCGGAAAATTCATACTCTCTATTTACTTGTTTGATTATTTTACCCATTCTTTTTTCAAATATCCCTCCAGTTCGATTAGTGCGAATCGTCGGATTTTTTGAAATAAGAATGCGGTCAAAATGATTATCTTGAGAGAATTCTACTAATGTTTTTAAAAGTCCATCAAAAGTTGCTGATTCATCAACAGAATAAAGATATGTACTTGAAGGATTAAATGAAGCGGTTAATATTTTCTGCCCATTTTCTTCAAAGTGATGAAGTAGGACTACTCCCTGACAACGATATGTCTCAGGATCTTGAAGAACGAGTTGAAAATAATTGGGCATATCCCACATATTATCTTTACCTTTTATTGGATTATCACCCGCGACACATACTCCTCCTACCATACGTGCATTCGCGGTTTCTTTATTTTTGCTTATATATCCATGAAGGATTTTTTGTTTATGACCGCTTATTGATATAAATTTATCTAACTCTGTTTCTATAACAGTTCTTTCTTGAGTAAAAAAATCTGCAATTCGTTGCGCTGTATAGCTTGCAAATTGATTTTCGTCATATTCTCCCTCTTCAATATGAGCTTCTGTTTGAGTGAACTTTTGCACATCTATTTCTTCTAAATGAAGCGTTGAAGGATCAAGAGAGTGTCCTGTTGATAATTCTACAGCTTTGAGTGTTTTGTCTCGTTGACTTTTCAATTGACCGTAGAAAGCTCTTGTCTTATTTTTTGTTGATATGGTTTTTCCAGAAGATAGACCTTTGGTAATGTTTTCATATTTTTTAATGAGCGTTTTTAACTGTTCAGGAGTATATTTTCCCTTAAATACTTTACTTATTTGTCTTAAAAAAGCATCATTAAGTCCAAGTTTATCAATCTGTAGTTGATTCATTTGTTGAGATTGTGTATCGTTCTGTAACGTTCGCGAGATGTCTTTAAAAATATCAGGTAACTTTTCTGCAATAATTTGATTTGCAAATCCTTTTTCTATAATCCTTTTATTTGTTTCTTTTATGCGATCGGAAAAAAAGGTATGGAGTTCGCATAAGAGGGCGTAATCTTGATTATTTGCTTGTTTTACTCTATCGCTGGTTCCTGATATGTAATCGCGAATATCTTCAAAATAGGCACATTCATACTGTAAAAGAAAGGATTTGGTAGATTCAAGATTATTTGGGTTATTTCCATAGATAGAATCAAGACAAATAAGAAATAGTTTTTCTTCTATTGAGGACATATCTGCTACAGTAATATTTTGCAACACATCGCTTGTCTCAATTTTTTTTAGATAATTATCTATCTCCTCATTCAACTTTTCTTGCATCTTGTTGACGTCATAGTTGAATTCTTGCGCCTCATGCGATAAGTTCAACACTTTATTTTTTGTATTTTCTATTGCTTCTTGATCTATTTTCTGTCCTTCTTTGAGTTGTATTTCTGATTGAGAAAGGAGGTCAATAGTGTATCGTGGGCGTATTTTGAAAGAAGCAAGATCAGATGAACGATCAGCGCACGTCTCATTACTCTCATAGCTTGACCATTGTCCAGAATTAATTGCATAGACTGCTTTTATAAGGTCAATCGTATAAGGAAACGATTGTTCTTTTTGAGTGAGAGGTGAGGAGCCCGTAAGTTTCTCTGATATTGATCGTAGACTTGCTAAAAATATTTTTTCTGTTCCTGACTGTTTAGCCTCTTTGTATTTTTTGATAATAGCAGGCGAAAGAACTCTAAATTGATCGGTGAATTCTCTGACAATGTCTTTATCATGCGTGGTGATTACTTTTTCTTCAAGACAACGAGCATAATCTTTGATGAGTTGTTCTGCAGGTTTTCCGTGTTGAGCTATCAGAGTATTTAAAAATAATAAGTCTGATTCGTCAGTGACAAATGTGTTCCAATTATCAAGGACATAAGACGCGATTGATTGATTATCTTTGTGGAGTAAAAGTGGTGCTTTTTGAGGCAAATCAAGTATGAATTGAAATTTTTCCGGTGATTGTGGTAAGGAGACAAATATATTTTTATGGGTATAAAAATTCTGATATTCTTTTAATTTTCCTTCAGGATCAAAAAGCTCTGTATTTAATCTACGGAGATTTTTATTGAAATTATCATAGGTTTGTTGGTCAATATGGGCACTTTGATCATGTTTTGAAAACGAATCTAAATTTTTTTTATAAAGCAGTAGTTGATTAATAAATTCTTGAGGTACTGGTGTTCCAGCTTTTTCTTTTTTGTACAATGTCTGCATTATTGTTTTTTCATCTCCAAGTTGATTGAATAAAATAAAGTATGGATTAATGATAAATCCTTTGTTTATCTGATAACAGGGTTTAAATATGAATATGGGAAAGGACTTTTTAATTGATTGGACAGCAGATAGAATAGAGGTTTGTTGAGGCTTATCAACTGTTAGATTTTCCAAGACATAGAAGTCTTTTTTATCATCAAGAGTAAAACCATAGGGTATAATTTCTTTTAAGAAAGAAAAAATACTGGGATCATCTGCAAGCGTCTTTGATGCTTTAACGATATTTTTCAAATACGGACGGCTAAAATACATATGATCTTTGGGATACTGATAAAAATCATGATATAGTTCTTTTACTTTTAATAAAAAATCAATACCCTTCCATATTTCTTCTGAGTTATTTTCTTTATAAAGTTCATTTATGTTTTTTATATCTAGATTGCCATATCCTGAATCAAGTCCAAAACATTCTCTTAACGCGTATGAGAGAGCTATAATTTCTTTTTGTTTCGGAAGAAGATCTGTATAAAGTTGCAATTCCATTTTGAGATATGGTTCATGTGATGGGACAGAAGAGCCCAATAGGAGAGACGTTTTCCGCGCAAATTCTGCTCTATCGGGATTTTCACGCAATGTCTGTATGACAAGTGGCGATTTTTTTGTAGAAGTTTTCAATTCATCAGAGAAATTTTCATGAGGAATATGTGAAATCCCAATAGTATGAAGTGGCACATTCAGTTTTCCAGCTTCAAGAACGAGTTTGAGTACATCAGATACCATGCCTGCTTTTTGAATGTGAACTACATTCGTCAACGTTCTCCTCAAACCCATTCTGCCTAAACCATTTTCATACGAATTTTTTGTATAAACATCAATTACACCGAATAATTTAAGAGCGTCTTGATCTTTTGCTATTGAACCTAAATTTTTCATAACTTCATCAGCATCAATCTGCAGTTTTTCCAAAATGTCAACAAACGTACCAACAGTTCCCAATCGATTTAATCCAAATCGTTTTTCAAAAATATCTTTGAATATACCTTCATGTGTGAGTCTTTTTAATATATCAGTCACATGAGGTATGCGATGGATCAAAAAATGTAACGAGTAGATTGTCTCATATGTTGTTTTATCTATCTTAAATCCGCATTGTTTTATCCTTTCTATGACCTCAACGGGATCGTTTTTTCCATCCTTAAATAATTGATAAAGATCATAGTTTTTGATGTCCAATGTTTTTTTTATTTGTTGTTTGAAACATATTATTTTTTCAAGCGTTTCATCATCAATATTTTTATTGCGTGCGTCATATGACAATGATTTTTTTAACATATACTTGGCGAATGTATGGTGTGTTTTTTGTATAAATGTGAAAGTTGATTGGTGTTTCTTCTCTTTTTCAAGAAGGTCTTTCATAGTTATCACAGGTGGTGGTTCAACGAAGTGAGTCCTTTCTTTTATTATTTTTTCTTTTTGAGCGGTTTCTTGGAGAATATATTCTTCAGCTTGAGTATATAATTTTTCTATCAACATTTGATGCGGTGCTTCTTTTGATTGAATGATATCTTCTGACGACGTATTTTTTTCTCTATTTGGTTGAGTTGTTGGAAAGATCTCGTTAGATTCTTGCATAATTATAATACATAATAAATGAACGAATGTTTTTTTTCAAATCGCAAGATTGCAATAGAGGATTATTTCATTTCTTCTCTTCTTTTTTTCCTTCATCCTTTGAAGAAGTATTTGCAGGAGCTGGAGATTTTTCTGATTTTTCAGGCTTTTCAGTTTTTTCTTTTTTTTCGCCTTTGTCGGATTCTCCTTCTTCAGCTTCATCTTTCTTTTCAGTAGTCACCTCAACAGTCTCAGGAGCCACGACTTGAGTCTCAATACTTTCTTCCTTGTGTTCGCTGATGCGGACAATGACTTTCTCCGCGTCATCTTTGAATACATAATCCGCGCTTGTCGGAAGGTCTTTGACTTTGATCTCGTCGTTTAATTCTTTCAAATGAGTGATATTTACCTCAATTGCAGTGGGTATGGCTTGAGGTAATGCTTCAACCATGACAGATTCAGCGAGAGTGAGAAGCACTCCTTTATTTTGTCCGACTGCGGGTGACTCGCCAATAAGTTTTATTGGCACTTCAGTCTCTATTTTCTTGGTCAGATCAACTTTCCTCAAGTCAATATGAAGAATGAGACGCGACACCGGATGGTATTGGACATTTTTGATCAGTATGGGTAGTTTTTGATTATCAAGAGTGAGTGTGACAATTTGCGTCTCTCCTGCTTTTTTGAACACTTTGATAAAATCTTTGAATGCGACAGTGACCGCTTGTGAGGTAAAATTTTCTCCAAAGATATTGGCGGGAAGCTTGTTTTGAGCGCGTACTGCTTTTAGTTTTTTCCCAAAAATCTCTCGTTTTTTCACCACAAGAGTGAGAGAGTTTGTGGCTGATGTGTCTGATTTATTTTTTGTGTGTGGTTTTGTCATACCATTTCAAAAATCATTCTTTTGCAAATTCAATAACAAATATCTTATCAGTTGACAGAGTTGTATTGTAAACTAATCTTCTCTCTTTTGCAAGCGCTGGAAAATTCTTACTAATAACTGAGATAGTACTAGGCATTGAAACTTCAAAAACGACATCATTATTCAATGAACCAATTTGCTTCTGAATGACGAATTGATATGTATTGTTTCCTTTTTGTAGCAAAAGACCTAATTGATAGGAAATTTGTATATTGGCAGTTTTGCCGGGGGGTATCTCAAAATAAAATCCGAGTATGGTGAAGTGATCAGTTTTTTTTGTATCGTATTCAGCAATGCGTGTGCCGTTTTTGGTGATTCCCTTAATTATACTCTCATTAGGTATATAGATTTGGAAATAATTTTTATATGTACCTCCAGGAAATACTTCGCCGGGGGAATCATTCTTAAACTGTATTGAAGTAGTATGATTGATACGTCCATCTTTTTCAATTTTGACCTTGAAGTATATGAGTCTGCTGATGAAAAAATTCGCTTTATTAACCCCAAGGTTTGCATCAAGAGAAAGAAACGTATCATTGATGCAGTTTTGATCACTCTCTGCGCACCGTGGCGTGATAAGTCTTCCTTGCCAGTTGACGACATCAGTATTTTCTTGAAATGCTGTATCTTTGACATACCACACCATTTGTTTTTCATTCAATGATTGGGTGATTGCATATGCCATATCAATAAATGATGCATGGTTAAGTGAAAGGATGAGTGCGCGTGTGAGTGCAGATAAAAAGCTTTTTTTCTGAATTGAACCGGGGAAAAAATTTTTTTCTGCATAGATTTGCGTTTTAATATAAAAATTATCGCTATTGATATGCTCTTTATAGTCTGGCACATCTATTGATCCAAGAGCGCCAATGATGGTATGTAATGCAGTCGTAGTGATGGCGACTCCTCCGTCAAAATTTTTCAATCCAAGCTCTTTTTCTAAAAAAAACTCAGCTTTTTCAAAATTATCTCTAAAGTCGGGAGAAAAGTTTGAATCACGCAGAAACCAATGTGGTTGGCGCAGATAGGTTGATATAGCAAAAGGGGGTTCAACATGAATTTTCAATTGTCCATCAGCTTCATATACGTCTTTAATCTCAAGTGACTGTAAGGTATAGTCTTTAAATTGTGCGATACCAAATGAACCGATAAATCCGCCGCCCGGTCGAAGCTCCATATTATTCTGAAAAAGAAGCAGATATTTTTTTTCTGTTTTTCCTCCTATGATCATATCAGCATGTGTCAACAACGTATGTATTGAAGCAATGAGACGAGTTATCTTCCTTATTTTTTCTCTAATGGTGGGGATCGGTTGCAAAGAACTATTGAGCTTTTGTTCTATAAAAATAAGTTTTTCTGACAAGTCGCGAATGTTTTGTTGAAACAATTTAAATCGTACTGAAGCCTCATTTATTTCCTCTTTTGTTTTATTTGTATTGAAAATAAGACTTAAGAGTTTTTTACCATTTTCTGTGCTTTGTATTCCGTCAGTAAGCCCATCCATGACGTTTTCCTCAATACTCAGTACAGTATCCGGGACCAATCCAAGAAATAAAAAAGAAAGGATAGGTCTTGCGACTGCATAACTTGTGCGCGTGAGTGCAAAAATGGGTCGCGCTCTAATAAGATAGTATTTTGACTGTAAGATATCGGATTGTTGGAGGGCTTGTGCGCTTTTGTAAAGCATAAAAGATGATATGCTCATCGGAATGAGGAAAAAAAACTCAATGAGTAAAAATAGACTAATGCTCCATATCATGATTGTTTTTTTTCTTATCACAAACCTATTCTTTTTTTTGATGTGCGCTGACCTTTTTTGAAATCGTGATTGAGTTGGGTGCAAAGTTTTCTCAAGGTTTAAAAATAATTCTGAAGATTGAGAGAATGCAAACCACAGCATCTGAGTAATGATTTCCTCATTTTTTATATCATCGCAATTGATAATTTTTATATGAGGGAGTGAGGTGATAGTTGTATTGTGAGCACATTTTTCAGCGTTTTTTTTGTCATTGATAAAAATGAGTATAATACGGATATTATTTTTCTGATTTTTTTTATGAAGAGTAGTAATGGTTTGGAGAGCTAATTTTTTATCATTTATGATAAAAATGGAGTATACCGAGTCCAATTGATGAGAAAGAGTACGTGAGTGAAGAAACTCAAAATGATAGCGATAGAGTATTTTTTCAAGGATAGTAATGAACGCGTACGTATTTTTGCTTATAAAAAGAATTTGATTTTTAGACGGTATTTCTTCAATTTTTAAACGCATAGAGAGATTATATATAATATGATTATGCAAAAAAACACTGAGTTGATGATCTCGCCTAAAATAATTCGTTTTGAAATGCTTGAAAAAGAATGTGATATTCCCGGTCAAAGGAGAGTATTAGTTGGTGGCTGTTTTGATCTTTTGCATGTCGGACACGTGCGATTTCTTCGCGCCGCAAAAAAGAAGGGTGATAATCTGATTATACTGCTGGAAAGCGATGATTTTATACGTGTGAGGAAAAGAAGAGAACCTATTCATATTCAGAGTGAGCGAGCAGAAGTATTGGCTGAATTTTCGTGTGTTGATGTCATTATTTTACTTCCTTTCTTTCAATCAGATAAAGAATATATGTCTCTCGTGAAAACCATTTGTCCCTCAGTGATTGCTGTCACTGGCGATGACCCGTTCATTACCCACAAAACAGTGCAAGCGCGTGAGGTGGGAGGAAAAGTTATTATGGTGATTGATAGAATACCAAGACAAAGTACGAGTTCTGTGTTCAATCATATAAAAAAGATAAAATAGTGTTTAATCCGCCTACTCGGAAATCCCCAATCGTGAGATTGTGGGATGTAGAGCTTTTTTCCGCTTCGGCGGATTTCAGCTCTGACGAAGTGTAATCATTGAATCCCCGACCGTCAGGTCGTGGGGGCTTCAAAAAATACAATAGCAGGCACAATTATTAATGTACCTGCCATTGTATTTTTGCATGTATTAAGAAAGCTTATGCAGTACCGATCCGATACATTCCGGTTCCGCAATCTGGACATTTTGCTTTCATTGCTGGTTTTCCATTCTTCATGGTTACTTTTTCTGGATTCTCAACATCTTTTTTTGCTTTACATTTGACACAATACATTGATGGCATATGTTTCACCCCCCTTCAAAATAAAAAATTAAAAATAAAATATAAAAAATCAAATTTTTTAAGAATTAAAATATGCTTGATTTATAAATATCCTTTAAGGTTAGCATAAAAAATGAGAAATTCAAACGCAAGTACCACTGTTGTGAGAATAAGTGTTTTTTTCAAGTCCTCATGTGTATGTGTTTGCAGTCGCGTGTCATATTCTGTTGGCGTATACGAAGGTGGTATGGGCATTGTTTTTAGTCTGTGAGTTTTGCTGACATAAGTAGGTTGCGTTGGTGTCGTATGAATAGGAATAATTGGCATGGCTGAAGCATTATGAGACAAAGATAAGTTTTTTTGACCAGTGTTCATCTGTTGCAATTTTTTCCGGTATCTACTAATTATTTTTTGTTTTTTAGTTTTGCGAGGCATATGCTCTATTTTTATCATATTGACAGATAATTGTAAAGAAGTTAGAATGTTCAAATCATGTTGACATATGTCATACTAGTAATAGTAGTGTGGTTGGTAGTTGTCTCGTATGTGGTATGGACAACACGATCTCATTATAATACACTGATTGCAAAAACAAAAAAAGGAACTATTGGAGACATTTTATCGATGCTCATAAAAAAGAACGAGGTCTTTGCTGATCATATAGGCGAATTAAAAAAACATCTTTTATCTCTTCTTGAAAAAGAAAAATTACACTATCAAAAAATAGGTTTTCACAGATTTAACGCGTTTGAAAGATCAGGAGGGGAGCAGAGTTTTATAATTGCTCTATTGAACAAAGAAGATACTGGTATTATAATTAATTTTCTCTATACCAGAGAAGGAATACGCATTTATGCAAAAAAGATGCATAAGGGTGTGAGTGAGGAATATGAATTATCACATGAAGAGAAAGAAACCATCAAAAAAGCACAATGATGGTACAATACTTTTATGAATAAAAAAATAGCTATCATCACATCATTATTAATCTATATAGTATCTGCATATTTTTCTTATGCATTTTTTAATAAAGCACAAGAAGGAGGAGATTTCAAATCACCAATCTCTTTATATTCCCCTCCAAAAGGAAAGGCATTAGATCAGCCTTCTCCTGATGAACCAAAAACTGAAGAA
Source organism: uncultured Gammaproteobacteria bacterium (assembly GCA_964373465.1). Classification (GTDB taxonomy): domain Bacteria; phylum Patescibacteriota; class Microgenomatia; order UBA1406; family HO2-37-13b; genus DATDVH01. Next base: position 5,340 of record CAYJVA010000014.1, on the reverse strand, counting down.
TGTCCCATCAATGGAGAAATGCTGACAAAAAGTCAGAAAGAAGCATGGGAGACAAGAAGGCCTTTAGGTGTCATGATAGAGAATCATCTTGAAGCGCGTCCACAATCTGGCATTTCTTCAGCTGATATTGTGTATGAGGCGGTCGCAGAGGGAGGAATCACGCGTTTTTTGGTCATTTATTACTGTAAGGATGCGTCATATGTGGGTCCGGTACGGTCTGCACGTGTGTATTTCATTGATCAGTTGTCTGAATATGGTTCTTATCCTCTCTACGCGCATGTGGGTGGTGCAAATACTCCAGGACCTGCTGATGCTTTGGGGAAGATCAATAAACTGAAGTGGAATTTATATAATGACTTAAATCAATTTGCAGTACCATTTCCTTATTATTGGAGAGATTATGAGCGACTTCCAGGACGAGTAACTGAGCATACTGTCTATTCAACAACTCAAAAATTATGGCAATATGCCAAAGAAAAAAGAAAACTCACTGATGTGACGTCAGATGGAGAAAAGTGGGATTCAGATTTTGTGAGTTGGAAATTCAAAAAAGACGATCCGGTTAAAACAACTCCCCTCAATAAAATATCATTTGACTTCTGGAGTGATAAAACAGATTATTCAGTGGTATGGGAATATGTACCAACAACAAATACATTCAAGCGTACAAATGGAGGACAACCACATATAGATAAGAATACGAGTGGTCAAATTGAATCGCATACTGTGGTGATAGTATTTGCTCAAGAGTCCGCAGCAAATGACGGGTATCCGGGCGGACACATACTGTATAAAACAACAGGTCAGGGAAAGGCGATCGTATTTCAAGACGGAAAGGCAATTCAGGCACAATGGGAAAAAGAAGATGCATTTCAAAGAATGAAGTTTACCGATGAGGGAGGAAAAGCGATAGCGTTCAATCGCGGACAAATATTTGTAGAGATTGTGCCAAAAGGAAATACGATAACGTACTAAGGGCTCGTCCGCCCGGCTAAAGCGGGGCGATTACGGTCTTTGTGTCGCATCTTTAATTGGAACAAGCAGTCTAGTTATTAATGGATGTAGCCTAAAATTATGTTGCTTCATATAATTCCCTCCAAGACAAGGAGAAAAATACTTGCTCTTTTTTTTCAAAATAATAATAAGCATTTTCATCTGCGTAAAGTACAGCGTGAAGTAGGTGAGGAGGTTAACGCGGTTTCTCGCGAACTTGCTATCTTAGAAAAAGAAGGCATATTGCAAAAAGAAAAAAGAATAAATAAACTCATATATACATTAAATCCCAAATACATTTTCTTTGATGAATTTTTACGTATTTTTACTAAGCATACTCCGTTTGTACACAGTTTTCTTACAAATCACGCAAAAATTGGTCAAGTAAAATATATAGTACTGTCACAAAAATATGCAAAAAAGCAAAAACTTAAAGAGGGAGAAATTTATCTTTTATGTGTCGGAACAATAGTGATTCCCGAAGTGATCACCATTGTTACCGAAGAAGAGAAAAAGTTTGATGGAGAGATTAATTATACTGTCATGACAGAAGAAGAATTTATATTTAGAAAAAAGAATAACGATCCATTTATATGGGCTTTTTTAAAACAGCCGAAACTGATGATTATAGGAAGTGAAGAACAATTGATGAAATAAGTACTTATAGTATGAATAAAAAAAGAAAGCCATTCAGGATAATTTTTTTTCTCATTATTTTGTTTTTTATTATCCGTATTGATCTTCCTGAAAATATCGCAATCAAATTTAAGATTGGAAATTTTAAGATAGATACCATAATACCAGCGGCAGAAATAGATTTTACTCTTTTTGGTATGCGTTTCAAGAAAGAGTTTAAAACTCGTCTGGGACTTGATCTGAAAGGAGGGAGTCATCTGGTCTATGAGGCAGATACAAAAGCGCTTCCCATGGGAGACGTGAAAGATGCGCTTATCTCGGCGCGCGACATAGTTGAGAGAAGAGTAAATTTTTATGGAGTATCAGAGCCCGTAGTCCAAACAGTGAAATCAGGGACAGTGTCGCGTATTGTCGTTGATCTTCCTGGTGTCCAAGATGTCAGCGAGGCAGTATCATTTATCGGTCAAACCGCTCAGTTGGACTTCAGAGAAGAACCTATCGCATCAGGTGAGGCGAAAATCGCGACAGATACCCCTCTTATTTTACGTTTGACGAAAAAAACTGGATTAACAGGAAAACACATTAAAAAAGCAACAGTGCAATTTGATCAAAATACGAGTAATCCAACAGTCGCGTTAAAATTCACTAATGAAGGAGGAAAACTCTTTGAAGAGATCACAAAGAGAAATATCGGAAAGCCAATTGGTATTTTCCTTGATCAATTACCGCTTTCAGCTCCCACAGTCCAACAGGCCATAAGCGGTGGAGAGGCTGTGATTACTGGCAATTTTACTTTGGATGAGGCGAAAAAATTAACAATCTCCATAAACGCTGGCGCTCTTCCCGTGCCTATCATACTTCGCGAGATGAAAAATATCGGTCCGACTTTGGGACAAAAACAAGTACAACAAAGTGTCCTTGCAGGCGTTGTGGGTTTGATGGCCGTGATTATTTTCATGATTGGATATTATGGAGTGTTGGGATTTATTGCATCAGGAGCTTTACTTGTCTATGGACTTATTTCGTTTGCACTCTTCAAAACAATTCCAGTTGTACTGACTCTTTCTGGAATTGCTGGGTTTATTTTATCTATTGGAATGGCAGTTGATGCAAATATCCTTATTTTTGAACGTATTAAAGAGGAGATACGTCGGGGAAAGAAGTTTGACTCAGCAGTGCGTATAGGTTTTGCGCGTGCTCTTTCTGCTATAAAAGACGCCAATATCACCACTCTTTTAGTTTCGTTTATTTTATTCAATCCTCTGAATTGGAGCTTTTTCCCCCAGTTTGGCGTAGTTCGTGGGTTTGCATTGACTTTAGGGATTGGAGTGTTAACAAGTTTATTTACTGGAGTAGTCGTCACAAAAAGATTAATTGAGATGTTTTATAAACAAGTCCAAAGTCAAAAGTCTCAAGTTCAAAGTTAACCTCGATTAAATCGGGGTCAAAAGTATTTTTAATTTTTGACTTTTAATTTTTAATTCTTAAAATATGATTAATTTTTTGAAATATACATGGTTGTATGGAGTCATATCAGCATGTGTGATTATCGTGGGTCTTTTTTCCCTATTTCAATATGGGTTTTCTTTTTCTATTGATTTTATCGGAGGGAGTATTGTGGAATATAAGTTTGATAAAAAAATTGACGAAAAGGAAATTCGCACTTTTTTTGATAAAGAAAAAGTCAGAATTTTTTCATTGATTATTGAATCTGACAATACATATCTTATCAAGATTGGATCAATTGATGAAAAAAAAGAAGTAACACTTCGTCACACATTTGAAACTCAAAAAAAAGTCAAAATTGAGACGCTCCGTTTTGAGACGGTTGGACCCACGATGGGACGTGAGACACAAGTGAAGACTATTATTGCGTCGCTTGTGGCAATTGGTGGTATTTTTCTCTATTTAACTTTTGCTTTTTCCAATTTTAGATATGGTTTAGCTGCCATTCTTGCGATGATACATGATTTTCTTGTGGTTGTGGGGAGTTATTCGCTTCTTTCTCATTTTTTCGGTGCTGAGGTAGATACACTTTTTGTGACCGCTGTCTTGACTACTATGTCATTTTCGGTACATGATACCATCATCGTCTTTGACAAAGTGAGGGAGTATAGAAAGCATGATACAATTACGGATTTTGGCGTACTCGCAAATAAAGCATTTACCGAGACAATTGTCAGGTCTGTAAACAATTCATTGACAACTATGTTGATGCTTGTGGCGCTTATTCTCATGGGAGGGGCTTCAACACGATTTTTCGTATCAGCTTTGCTTATCGGTATTATCACCGGCACCTATTCATCCCCCTTCATCGCCACACCGATTTTGGCTCTGTTGGAGAGGAGAAAAAGATGAATTTTGTACGAGAGTTTGGTATCATATGAGTATGAGAAAAAATAAAATGTTGACTGTTGCTGAATATGAACTTTCAATACATATTCAAAAACAAAAAGAAGGAGGTTATGTCGGACACTGTCTTTCTTGGGATGATTGTTATGCTCAAGGCAAAACCATAGAAGAAGTAATGAGTGAGATTTCACACGTGGCAACTTCGCTTATTGAGTTGTACAGAAAGGAACAGATGAAAATTCCTCTGACAATGAAAAAAAGAGCAGGAAGGTCAGCAGACGATTTTACATTCAAGTTCCCTTTGATCGTATCTGTCTAAAAATATACGATGTCCAAGATTACGCCGTTCAAGTATAGAGATGTGATTAAGAAACTGCGAAAACATGGATTTGTTTTCCGAAGAGCTACGGGAGGATCGCATGAAATCTGGTGGAATGAAAAAAGGAAAAAAACGTGTGTCGTGCCACATCATAAAGAAATAAAAACAGGTACTATAAGAAGCATTATCAAGCAAATGGGAATTACCATAGAAGTATTTATGAGGAGATAAATTTTTAGCAAAATAACCAATAATAGGAGAACAAAAAGAGACCGAGAGTTTATATTTAATATTCAATCAACATTTTTTGTCTACTGATGATTTTCTTGAATCATGTTAATAATTCAGGATAGAAATTTTTAACCACAAAAAAATACGCATCTCCAAAATCATGTGAATTTTCTTTCAAAGTTTTTCTAAGTTCTTCTCTGGTAAACCATTTGTAACTCTCTGCCTCATTACCCAATTTCGGCGTTTCATCAGTATAGATCTCATACACATAAAAATAATGATTTTCATGCCTGTTTAAAATATGTCGATTAAAAATAGCTTTACCTATGAATTTAAAAGTAAAATTATTTATCCCTATTTCTTCTTGTACCTCTCTTTTTAATGCTTTTATATTTGATTCTCCTGCTTTGATATGACCACCGACTGGACTGACGTATTGACCCGCGTCTTGTTTATGATCGTATGGTTTGATAAGAAGAAATTCGTCTTTAGGGTTTCTTACTTCTGCGATGACTGTTTTATGAAGTAAGCCTTTCTGATGAGCGACTTTTTTTTCTATGTGATAGAGTATTTTTCCATTATCATCAACGATATCAACGATCTCTGAGTCTACATTTTTAGTTTTCATATTGGTTTTAACTTTTCCAATTCTTTGATTAAAAATTCCCGTTCGTTAGGAATTTTTTTCTCCACAACTTGATCAAAAAGTTTTTTTAAAATCTCACCCACTTTTGGGCTGGGTTTAAGATGTACTATTTTCATGACATCGTTGCCGTCAATTTTCAAATCCTTGATGGCAAATGGTTGCT
>CAYJVA010000013.1:0-15396 GCA_964373465.1 uncultured Gammaproteobacteria bacterium | reverse complement strand
TCCGATCTTTCAAGAATAGTATTTATGTTGACTATTGTATCATCAATAAATATTTGTATTTTTCCCTCATTAATATCTTTCATAAGGGTGGCGAGCAAGTGTTCGTCGGGCGCCATATCATGCAGATATTGTTCCAAATGCAGATTAAGAAGAGCTTCGGAGAGCGAGATACCCGGAGGAAGAATCATTTCTTTGAGTTCTGAAGGAAGATCAACGTCGTCAAAATCCATAGTGACGGCATTCTCAGGAGCGATGTGTTCAATCATTGCTGTCTTGAGATCTCTTTGAGCATATAAAAAATCAACTAACATTTCTTTGTGTCCACTGACTAATTGAATTCCAAGCTGTCCGATTGAGCTGACAAAATCTTCCTTAACTAATTCTTCTTTTCTATTTTCCGCGATACAACCTGATATGATACCGTAAGGAGTCGCATAATAATGCGTATGTCCATTGTCAGACACTCCTATGGGGAGCGCGTAGTTTGCGACTAATTCAAGATAGGGATTTTGTGTATATTTTTTGGGTTTATCATACCAGCTGGTAAAATTCTTTATAAATGTTTTATTTTTATCTTTTTCTCCCTTTTCCATTTTTTTTTCATACAACTCATAATTTTTATCATACCGTTGTATGTGCTCAGGTATCTGATCTTTATAATAGGTGACATTGATGACCGGGTGATGATCTCCTTTTTTGGGTCTGTACGCGTATGATTCAAAACCGATGAATTTTCTTCTCGCCGTATAAAGACGGTTATAAGTCTGGATCGTGATCCATCCTTTTTCCTTTATTTTCTCCAAGGTTTCATGCGCGATGTCTCCTTCATAGAGAAAATCTAAACATGTTTGTTGAATAAATATACTTTTAAACAATTCATAGAGGGGTACATCTTTTAATGTGCGATTTTTTGTTATTTCTTTTTTTAAAAGAGATATGTTAGTTATACTTTTATATAGGCTAAACCCTAACTCTTTACAAAGAGTCAGTATAATCGCGCTTTCGCGTGGAGCGTTGATAATGGGTTTGTATATTTCAAGTTCTTTCGGTTGAAGAACAGAAGATGATATTGATGTTATTTTTTTGATGATATTTTCAGGATCATAGCTATTAGTATCTATTTCCCATAATTCCATTGACTTTGATACTAATTGTCGAATGAAATCATGTAGACTGTTTTCTGTATTGGGAAAATAAAACATTTCAAGTTCTGCTTTTTCCGCTCTAAGTAGATCTCTGACGAGCTTATGTTTTTGTAAAAAAATCATTTTTTTTAATATTGTTTTTCCATCGTATCCTATATTATAAGGCTCTGCTTCTTTCAACTGCAATAACGCAAGAGCATCAGGATCATTATTGAGTAATGTTATCTGTTTGAGAAGGTTTTTGTCGGTAATAAAATCCCATTCGATAATATCTGCAATATGCATATTTTTTATATTGAGTTCGGATTCCTTACTTCCATATTGTCTAAAAAAGAGTTTTTTTATTACATTATTTTGAGCTATTAATGTTAATCCTTCAATAGATGTGGGTGATTCTGCGAGACGTATCAATAAGCCTATAAAAGCTGATAAATTTTTCACCGTGTATTTTATACCGATGTGTTTCATTCGTTCAAGGATCTCAACAGGATCGTTTTTTTTGCCGACAAGTTGTGAGAATTGTATTAAATCAGTAAAAGAAGGTTTGTATGGGATCTCTGTTTTTAAACCAACTATTTTGCCTATGACATTTGTTTCAAGATAATGGGTGAGCGCTAAGGCATCTTCAAGATGATTTTTAGTATACTCAAGTTGAGAAGGATGAAAAGCGATTCCTCTCCAATTATCAAAAATAAGACGGGTATTGACGAATAGTTGTTTTATTTTGAATACAATCGGATTATGTCTCAAAATTGCTTTTTGTTTTTCCATTGTCTGGATAGATTGATCTGAATGAATAAGTTCTTTTTCTTGTGGCGAGCCAGGTGTTGGCGCGTGAGCGTTTAATTCTCTTTGATTATCCATAAGGTTTTAATACCGAATATTATAATAAAAATTATACCAAGTAGTTATTTTACTGTCATGCACGGTGAGTTATGTAGATATACTGAGTATGAGTATGAAAAAAACTTGACAAATTTTTAAGAGTATTTATATACTTATACGTAGTATCTATTTTATTCACTATGGAAAAAACCGATCTTGATAAGCGTATAAATCGTTTAGTTGGACAAATTGAAGGAATACGGCGCATGGTGCATCAGGGAAGAGAGGCGACTGCTGTCTTACAACAGATTTTGGCGGCGCGGGAGGCATTGTCAAAAATAGGAATTCTTCTGATGAAACAGACTCTTTTATCCTCAAAGACAGATAACATAGAGCGAATCATACGAGAAGTATTTCGGATGTAGGATATAAGTCTAATGGGGCATATTTCTTTATCTTTTTTTAGTATAATAAAGATCCTTTATGAATCGTCGAGAGACCTTTATAAAAACATTCAGTGCTTTCATTCGATTCTTCTCTCTTTATATAAAATCTCGCTTAGTTTTTTTTGGTATTAATATCGAGAAAATTAAGTATCTATTTGTTTCCCTTCTTATCGTCAAACGGGGTAAATATTCTCAGTCTTTTTTGAATACTTCTTTTTTTCTTTTGGTCTTTACTGTACTGCTTGGAGGATCGGTTATTGCCGAAAACAATCCATTGGTGGCGCAGTATTTCACCTCTCAAGACAAGGAAGAGCAGACTGTCTTGGAAGGCGCTATTGAAGATATGCCTTTCAATACCACCATATCTCAAAAACCAAGAGATACGTTGATATCTTATCCTGTTGAGGATCAGGACACTCTTGATTCAATCAGTAAAAAATTTGACATATCCATTGATACGATAAAATGGGCAAACGCGCTCAAGAATGATAGGATAAAAAAAGGACAGACATTGAAAATACCGCCGGTCACCGGGGTGGTGCATAAGGTAGAATCAGGCGATACTATATATTCTATTGCAAAAAAATATAAAACAGATCCTCAAAACATTTTGAATTTTCCGTTTAATGATTTTGTTGATCTTGATACATTTGCTTTGAATGTAGGGCAGAATGTTGTTGTTCCAAATGGCATCATTGAAGAAGAAAAACCTCTCTATCGTCCAAGCGCTGTCTCTCAAGTGGTTGCGGGGGCGTCTGGCTCGGGCAATTTCATATGGCCTACGTCCGGATCAATGAGCCAATATCCCATATGGTATCATATGGCGCTTGACATAGCCAATCATAATGCGCCCGAGGTGATTGCGGCAGATGGAGGTACTGTCGTCTATGCAGGGTGTGTGCGGTATGGATATGGATGCCATGTGATCATTGATCACAATAATGGATATAAGACCTTGTATGCTCATCTTTCGCACATATATGTGGGTACGGAGGGAGGAAGAAATACAGTCAGTCAAAATCAACCAATAGGTAAAATGGGTTCCACAGGTCGGTCAACTGGAACACATCTTCATTTTGAGGTGAGGACTACTGCGGGACAATTATTAAATCCGCTTAATTTTCTCAAGTAATTGTGTGATTATTTCGTAAATAGTTTTATCGTCTCAATAATTTTGTCGGGAGTCGTATCTGATTTGATGAGGCACGTCACTGCTCCTTTGTCAAGAGCGGCTTTTATGACTGATTCATGTGCCAGATTGGTCAAAATGACCACAGGAATAATTTTCCCTAGAGGGTATTCTTCACGTAATTTAGTCAAAAATGAAAGTCCGTCTACTTTGGGCATCATAATATCAAGAAAAATTAAGTCGTATGTGGCTGATTTTATTTTCTCACCGGCGTCTTCTCCATCAACTGCTGTATCTACTGTATGCCCCGCATTTTTACAAATCTCTTCGTACAGTTCGCGTACATAAAGATCATCGTCAACGATAAGTATTTTTTTACCCATAGCATGATTTTATACCGCTTTCAGATGAGATTGCAACAAATTCTTTCATCTTACACCGGTATAACCCCTCGTACGTCCCGCCATGGCGGGACTACGATGAGTATATGTGATGATAAAGCATATAATATATAAAGTCAATCTGCGTATGGTATGAAAATGACTGTTTTTAAAGACTTATTTGATCCATTATATATCTTTCTTTTTTGTTTTGACCATATTTTTTATGAAAAAGCGACACAAAAATAAAGATATATAAGTATTTGATATATATAAAATATACGATAGTTTTACTTATTGACTTTTTTCAGGTGATGTATAGTATGTAATTACTATGGATATTAATATCGTATCTGCAACAGGAGAGGGAAAGACATTACTTTCGGCTTTTGATAATGCTTTACAAAAAGCAGGAGTATATAACTATAATCTGATTACTCTTTCCTCAATTATTCCTCCTGGTTCACGAATTATTATGACGACCACATATACTACTCCTGATTGCGAGTTTGGTCATAAGCTCTATGTGATCAAAGCTGAGATGCGTAGTCAAAAAAAAGGTGAATATGTGTGCGCTGGGATGGGATGGTATGGATTGGATGACGGACGTGGATTTTTCGTTGAACATGAATTGAAAGGAAAAAATAAAAGTCAAGTGCAGTCACACATACACGATCTTATTTATCATTCGCTTGAGGATTTGTGTACGTTTAGAGGTATTTTTTTTAATAAAAATCATGTCAAATCTTCAATAGCCATAACCTGTGTCAAAGACCGTCCAGCTTGCGCGTTGGTCTTGGCTATATATAAAAGTGAGGGATGGAAAGAGAGTTAAAAGTCAAAAGTCCAAAGTTAAAAGTCCAAAGCCTATCTAAGAAATGAGGATAATGCCTTCAAGTAAAATGAGTGCGGCAATGAGTTTGCCTGTAAGGGATTGACGAGTGATTTTCTCTTTAAAAATTGCAGGATATGCCGCATTGAGAAGGATTCCGTAAAAAATGCCAAAAAAAACTTGTGTGCTCTCAAGAATTTTTACTAAAGCAACTGCGCCTTTTGAAAAACTAAAAAAGAAAAAAAGCTTACCGATAATAAAGAGTAGATCATTGAGCGCGATAATGGAAAAAACTCTTTTTCTTATTGTTCTGAGACTGCGATGAAAAGCTTTTCTGATAGGTGGAATTATGAGATAGATGCTCATTCCTCCAAGAGATAGTCCAATACTTTCCCATGAAGCAATGGCTTTGAACGAATTGAGATTAAGAGCATATTTGATCAAAATGGTGTTTATTGCCTGAAGAAAATCAAAAAGAAGAATATACCAAAAAGCAGTTGAAAAATTTTTGCCCGCGTGGTTTTTTTTGAGAGAAATAAGTGTCGTCGCAGTAAGCACAAAGAGGAATCCAACAAATTGACTCATGCTGATGGTTTCGTTTAAAACCAAAAAGGAAAGAATAAGTGTTAAGACAGGTGTCATCTGAAACAGGATGATCACGGCGCTTGTCTCCTCAACAGAGAGAGCTTTAAAATAGAAAAGCAGTGCCCATGCGGATACAATACCAGTTGTCAACACAATAGTTCCGTCTCGTGGACTCAAGAGGGGAAATCCGGCGATACTCCAGAAGATTAGTCCAAAAGCAAAGCTCACGATAGCGGTATAAATTGGTATGATTTTATAATCAGAAATTTCTTTTTCAAGAATATATTTGTCTATAAAGTTGGCGACTGCATGGATCGCCGCGCCGAAAAGGGCAGAAAAAAGCCATATCATAGAGTAAAGTATAACAAATTGGATTTTTTATCATGCTTGATGAGTAGTTCTGACACCAGTAAAGTATAAGAGATGCAGATTTTATAGTTGATATGGAAGCAAGTCAAAAATACACCACTTTGATTGATATGAATCAGGGTGCACGGAATGTGCCTTTTTATTATAATCCAACCTTTATCGTAGCAAAGAATGGAAAACGCAGGTGATTCACTCTTTGCGTCTTGGGGCGTTTTCTCATATTATTCCTTTATCATTAACAGTTGCTTATGGTCGAATAACTGGTCATACCAAACCAGCCTCTCGATGGTTACAGAAGTTTTCAGGGGCTCATGAAGCATTAATAATCGAGGATATGACACTGTGGCACACGTATACTTTAGAATGGCGTAGACATGAATCAATTTTTTGGGTTGATGATAAACTTATCCTTCGGACAACGCAATCACCCACTCATTCTCTTGGATTTGTCGCATGGATAGATAATGAATATGCTATTGCGACGTCTCGTGGTCAACTAGGTTTTGGAAAAGTAACAAGCGGATCGCAATGGTTAGATATTGACTTTATAAAGATTGAATCATTGTAAAGAAAATAAATGATTTTTATGAAATTATCTATATGGGTCTCTGTTTCCGACATAGTTAAAACAGTTCAAACGCCCTACGAAAAAATAATTGAATTGTTTGATAAAAAAGCTCAGATTTTTCATACAGTTCCCCATGATTATATTTTTCAATCATTAAAGAAATCAGGAGTAGAGGGGGTTGAATTGTTAGTCACATTTTATACGTCAGATAAAAATATCGCTGACGTAAAAAAAATCCTCAACAAGAATCAAATGCCTGTTTTAAGTATTCATCAATCTTTACAGAACAAAAGATTTATACCCATCGTAGTCCCGCCATGGCGGGACGTACGAAGGGTTATACCGTCCCGCCTTGGCGGGATTGCAATCTCATCTGAAAGCGGTATACTGCGCGACTTGCGCCTTTTACGGTATCTGAAAAAGAAATATCAGGTGGTCTTTTAAACGCATCTAATTGGTTTGGCCGAGATTCAAGGCCCATAAGAATTTAAGAAATTATATCATATGGAAAAGTGATCTACTGATGAGAAAGAAAAAGAATTATACAAAGTCAATATAATCAAAATAAAATGGGGTTTTTATAATATTAGAGAAATCTATCATAGAGTTGTCACATAGTCCTACCAATTTTACAAGCTTTTTTTCTTGAAGATTTAATATAGAATCTAAGTGTTTTCTTCCTTGATTACCTAGTCCAATCAGTCCAATTGTTGGTATTTTTTTAAGATTATTCATGTATATTAATTGATTTTGATTTAATAAGATATTCAATAATCTTGTCATGCTTATGTCCTGGAGCAAGCATGCTTTTTGCTTCATTAAAATTGACAAACTTAATGCTCATGACATCAGGGGTTAATTTTATATCTAATATTTCTGATGCTTCTGCATAATAATAGGGAACAAACGAGTAAGGAAAAGGATAAAATCTTCCTTTTTTATCTCGGTGTGGGATTGGAGATAGTGGTAAAATGATTTTATATCCAAACATTTGAGGATTTTCTATGACAGCTCCTGTTTCTTCCATAATTTCTCTTATTAAAGCCTGTTCTATTTCTTCACCTTCATCAATATGTCCACCCGGAATTTTCCAGCCACGTTTTCTATTCTGTACTAATAATAGCGCGTCATTGCGTGAAGTTACACAAAAAGTAGCCGTGCATAGGTTTGAATTGGGTTTTTCCTGAGAAACTATAAACTTCCATTGTATATTGTCTTCCCATAGAGCCTCTGTTAATATCAATTCTCCTTTTTTTAGATTTAACTCATTTTCTGCTTTCATATAATTGGGTATAACTTTCTTTGAACTTTTGTTCATAGTGGTGAGTATTATTTTACGCTACACTATACTCGCTTAATAAAGTTTTGTCATTGACAGGCTTGTCAATATATAGTTTGAGGCTTGACCTCCGACTCGGAGGGCTTGATGTCGGAATCGGTTAAATAAAAAATCATGTACTGGACGACTGTCAAATTTTGTTGTTTTAACGAATCTTTTGATGTTATATGGTAGAATAGAGTATGTTCAAATCTCAATTTCAATCAAAAGTAAATTCTTTGACTAATCAAATTCTGAGACTAAATTATTTTTTAAAAATTCTTGATAAATCAATAATAGTAAAAAATTTAAAATCTACACATCATGTTAAACGAACTCTTGAAGGAAATGCCACGATCTCAGGTATTGACTCGAAAAGTCGTCGCTGATAGTTTTTTTGTTGAACCACGCATCTTAGCAGACGAGAAACTCATTTTAAGTAAACTTGAAATAGAAAAAGTCGACAAGATCGTCATGGTTTTAGAGCATCCTCAATTACAACGATTAATTGAAGAAGATAAAATTACTGTTGCAGGGATTAAGCCAAAAACTCAGGAAAGCAGGTTAGGCGTGACGAATGATAACGAGGGAGAGCAACGAATTTTAGCCATGGTGCGATCTCCTCTTGAATTCATTTTTACCATCTCAGTATCACTCTCAACAAATGATATAGATGCATTTTATCCATCCGAGCTTAAAAACAGTCTTATCAGAATGGAGGAGGGCGAATCTAATAAATGGGATCTATTTAAGCAGTATATGTTGTCAGGTCCTGTAACCTACATGTTGCTTTATAGTCCACGAGGGGGTGCGGTTGAAGAATGGCGTCGTCAGATGGGCGCGACAGATCCGCAACAAGCGGAATCAGAAAGTATAAGAGGATCATGGGCTCTTTCTATACGACAAAATTTAGTTCATGGTTCTTCAGGAAATACTTCAGAAGAAAAAATCACTAACGTGAAAAAAGAAAGCGAGTGGTTAAAAAACAAACTCGTTTGTATGCGAGATCAATCGGATAAACTGGAAAATCATTTTCTTACAGAAGACGTGTTGCGTGAGATAAACGCGTTTAACCCCTTGGATACAGTGCTGATGACGAATCGGTTATTTAGTTTTCGAAGGTTAGGCGGAGAGTCATTCTTAGCCGCTTACGCAATCACTTCACAGGACCAAGAAGGAATCATTCACACACGATATATTGCTCAAAAAGCAATAGTCTCTGTGGGCGGGTCTGAAAGTCGAGCAAAAGAGAGAGTTGAGAGGATGTTATTTTTTCGTGATAAGGGTATAAAAACACCGTTCTTTTACGGACTGAAAGGAGCTGATATCTTTGAAGAATATATTCTTAATGCTCAGTCTGCTCAAACCGCTATTGCACTTATTAAGTCAGACACTGCATCTCAAGAAGTGAGATTACAGCTTCTTTCACAATTAACCCATATAGCTTCGGTGTTAGATGCCTATGGTTTTGTGCCGGTAGGCTCTTTTTGGAATAATATGATTTACAACGGAAAAGACTTCTATCTCGTTGATACTGGTTTTGATTTAGGCAGTCCTTATATTGCTAGCCCTAATAATTGTTCAAAAAAACAGTTGTTAAAAGAATTTTCCAATCAATCATTTCGTGAGTTGATAGAAAAACTTTATATCGGTAGATGATAATCCCGATTACTCTATAAGGTCTAAAAATTGTTTCTTATAACTGAATTTATTAAATAAACCTCGAGATGAAAAAGTTATAACTTTCGAAGTAGAACTTTCTATATTATCATTTTCAAAGCAAAAGAAGCGGCCAATAATTTTAATAATACAGCCCATAGGTTGAACTCTTTTCCAAAATTCTTCAATATATTCCTCTGTGAGGTCTTCCTGTGTGACCGGTTGAGCGGCAAGAATTTTAAAAACAGTATAGGGTTTTGATGCTCCCACGAGTTTTTTGTTTGGGATATATGCGAAATCAGCCAAATATTGAATTGGTAAAAGATGGTGAGGACAAAGAGAATTGCCTTTTAGTTTTTTTAGTATGACAATCTCTTTATAAGAAGAAGGAAAAGTAACATTTAATTCGTCGATAATTTTCGTTTTATCTTCAATCCCAGAATATAATTTAAGTATAGAGTTAAGAGCTCTCTTAGGAGTATTTTTGAAGTGTTCGTTTTTGATATTTAGTTCTAAGCCAGTAAGAATTTGTTTAAATCCGTTTTCTATTTTTTCTCTTTGATTGTTAGTTAATTTCATGATTTTATTTTAATCGATTTATTGATTAATGTTTGATTATTTTTTAATTTGTAATTTGCTGATTTATCAGATGAATTATTCCGTTAACTACAAAGTTAGGCGTTTTTTCCCCATTAATTGTAAAAGCCTGCGTAAGAGTTATTCCTGAAAGTATACCTATCATACTTTTAATTTCAGTTCTATGCAACTTATGCATTCTTTCAATCTCCTCGGGCACATCATCATTTCTTTTTGTAAGCGAATGAGCACAATGTGGACAAATATGAATGTCATTATTTCCCTGATAATCACATGACGGGCATATAAGTCTTTCAAATGATCTTTTTTTTGCTTCTTCTAAGGAAATATTTATATTAAATATAAAATCTAGATTGGTATTTAATCGTTTGAGAATTTCTACTAATTCTACTGCTTCTGAAGACCTACGCGGATATCCATCGAGAACAAATCCTTTTCCATTTATTGTTTTTTCAAGCTGATTCTCTATAATTTCAACCAGAAAACCTTCGGGATATATTATTTTATTTTCTATGTGCCATTGCATTTGTTTTCCTAATTCCGTTTGGTTTTTAATCTCACTTCTTGCTATTTGTCCTAATGATATATAGGATATTCCGAATTCTTCTGAAATCGCTTTGCCTATAGTTGTTTTTCCTGCGGTTCTTGACCCAACAATTTCAATATTCATGATAGTTTAAACCTAATATGGGAATTTGGATAATCTCCTTTGTTTCTTTCAATTTTTTGATAGATTCCGTCATAAGAAGATTCTACGTGTTCCTTTGAATTTAAACTCAAAAGTTGAATAACCTTTTCCATAATTTTAATATTATTACCTTCAACCTCTAAATAGTTTCCAAACGGAAGCTTGTCTAGATCTAAAACAACATTTGTTTTTTCTATATTGACAATGTAAGTAGTTCTATATCGTTCATAGATAGAAACAGGAACAAATCCCATCATAGATAATATTTGCTCCATCATTTCTGGTTTTTCGATTTTAGTTTCATATTCTATTTCTATCATAGGTTTATGTTTTTGCTATATGGTAATCAAATTTTTTCAATGTGCGGTTTGAATTATAAGAGGAAATTCCTGAAATAAACTCTCCTTTTTTAAGCTTTAGGATGAGAGGAATGATTATTTTTATATCTTCAGCTATATTTTTTATATTCACAATCTCATTTAATTTTATCCACTCAACTTTTCCCTCATGTGAATCTGATTTTTTGAAACTCTTAACTTTTACAAAGAAAATAAACATTAAGACGTTTTCGTCAAAATATGTATTTACATGAATAATTCCTTTTAGACTGATCTTGTTCACAGGTATTTTTATGCCAGATTCTTCCCTTACTTCTCTGGCGATTGATGCATAAATGTCTTCTTGTTGTTCCATATGACCGCCTAACGCGTTATACATTTTAGCCCAATGTCTTTTTTCAGCCTGTCCATTAAGTAAGAGAACATGATCGCTATTTATTATAATACAGAGATTTCGAGGAATTACTTTATAATAATCATTCATAATTTAAATTATTTTGTTATTATAATCATTTTATTTGTATATTTCATCTCGTAATTCCTTTTTTGAGGAAGAAACATTTTTTGTTTTATTATTTTGAAAACGGAATCTTGTTTTTTTAATAATTTATTTTCGTACTTTTCGCAAAAGAACATTATTACTTTTAGCATGTCTTGACAGTATTTTGTTGATAGACTGACATTAAATATTTTTTGGGTACATTTTATTTGCTTGTTTTTTAAAATTTTGATAAGATGCTCGTCGGTAGTTTCAAAATTCCGTTGAAGAATGAGATTTTTGATTTCTCCAACAATGCCTTTTTTTGTCATTTCAAAAATAATTAGCAATCCATCTTTTTCTAAAAGACTTATTATTTTGTCTAACATTTTCCACTGGTTTATGATATTAACATATGGAAAAATATGTGAAGCAATAATTACGTTGAACTTATTTTCTGAATTAAATTCCTCAATTGATAAATTATGTACTGCATTAAACACATTTTTATATAAAGCTGTAAATTCTACGTTTTTTTCAATTATTTCTATTTTATTAAAGAGATTTTTAAGAGCAAAAGCGATAATTCCAGAACCGCTTCCAATATCTAAAAGATTTTTTCTTTTTATCTTTAATAAGACTTATTTTATTAATTTTATCTCTATTTCTTTTTCGTTGGAATAGTTAAGAAAAGAAGAAAATTTTGTTTTATAATTCATATATTTTTTTCCTGTCCAAGAAGTTTAATCCCTTTTAGGGTTTAATTCCCCGACGCTCTGCGTCGGGGAGAATGTCATTATCAATTCTCCTTTTTTTAGATTTAACTCATTTTCTGCTTTCATATAATTGGGTATAACTTTCTTTGAACTTTTGTTCATAGTGGTGAGTATTATTTTACGCTACACTATACTCGTTTAATAAAGTTTTGTCATTGACAGGGCTGTCAATTATAGTTTGAGGCTTATCATCAGTCAGAGATATTAATAAAAGAAAACTATTGACGGGGAAAATAAAGTATGGTACATTCTACATATGACGTATTGCGCAAAACTCCTGAAAAACTACTATACCCATCGTAGTCCCGCCATGGCGGGACGTACGAAGGGTTATACCGTTGTAAGATGAAAAGATTTGTTGCAATTTCATCTGAAAGCGGTATACCAAAAAGAACACAATAAAATTATCTTCAGTAATGGCATGAATTTGAATCAATCGGCGATGGAGATGTGGGAGAGGAAGAGTCTGATATGAATAGTTAATTCAATATGGTTGATATTTTCGCTCAATTTTTTTTCAATTTTCTCTCTTTCCTCTTTCAAATATTTGTCCGTATTCGCTACGCTTCTCCTCCATCAATTGCATCACCAACAGGAAGATCTCTACAGGTTGCCATTGATTTAAGCAAGGTTGTCGCAGAGGTTGGCGATAAGTACCTTTCTTTTTCTCTTGATACCGCAGAAATCCTTGGAGGACATCGGTGGGGTTCTTCTGGAGCACCAATTGATCTCACACAAAAAAAACTGATAAAACTTACCACTGCATTAAGCCCAGCGTATCTTCGTGTGGGCGGCACAGATGCTGATCGCGTTATTTTTGATACTATCATTCAAAAAAAGAATACGCGTGTTCTCACTCGGCAGACATGGGATAACTTGAATAATTTTGCTCACAAAACAGACTTAAAATTATTCTTCACAGTCAATGCAGGTCCTTCAGTGAGAGACATACATCATCAGTGGCAAACTGAAAATCTTGAAAGTCTTCTTCGCTATAGTAAGAAAAGAGGTTATAAAATTGAAGCATTTGAGTTTGGTAATGAAATTAACGCCTTTTGGTTTTTCCATGGATTCACCAACAGAATCACTGTTGGACAATACATTGATGATTTTAAAAAGTTTAGGATTTTGGTAAAAAAATATTATCCTTACACAAAAGTTGGCGGAGCTGCTACAATTTATTGGCCAAGAGTAGGGGAAGCATTTTCTTTTGTTGGTCATATGACATCTGCATTCATTAAGGCTGGAATAGATGTTGATATGTTTACTTGGCATTATTATCCCCAACAGTCATCACGCTGTCCTATCAGTTTTCCTCAAGCGAAACACGGATTATTACTTAACCCTCAAAACCTTAATGATATTGGGACATGGGCAATAAAATTAGCGTCTTTAAAAAAGCATTTTAATCCTCATGCGGAGTTATGGCTTGGTGAGATAGGTCATGCGTTATGCGGTGGACAATCTGGTATTTCCGATACTTTTGAAAGTTCTCTGTGGTGGACTGATATGCTAGGTTTGATGGCAACTAAAGGACAAAATATTGTCGTGAGACAAGATCTTATCGGCGCCGATTATAGTCTCATTGATAAAAAAACACTCAATCCGCTCCCTGATTTTTGGGCGTCGATTCTCTGGAAAAAACTGATGGGTGCTAAAGTTCTGAAAGTCTCCACGTCAAAAGATAATCCTTATATACGGACGTATGCACACTACAGAAGCACGAGATCAGATTGCCAAAAAGGTTTAATAACAATTGTTTTCATCAACTTGCAAGATAAAAATAATTCTATCGAGTTTAAAAATATCATTACTGATAAAGCGTTAATCTATCAACTTTCCGCAAAAAATCTGAATGAAAAATCAGTATTTCTCAACGGTAAAACGCTTGCACTAGTTGACGATTCAGTTCCGGATATAAAGGGTAAGCCAATAAAGATAAAAAATAAACGTTTTAATCTTGTGCCTTTTTCAATTACTTATCTTGTTTTTCCTCATGTATGATGGTAAATTTTTTCGGTATAAGTTCTCCTGTTATCATATTTCTTGCAGGAAGCACTTTATCACCTTTCAGTGTACGTTTTTGCACTTTTCGGTATCTTATTGATGACCACACAAGATACTCATTTTCACTCAACCCATACACTTCTCTGTCAACATCTCTTGCAAATGATCCGATCACATCAGCAAACCGTAAATTGTTTGTTATTGCGTTTCTTTCTGTTTCCGGCAACGTATCTAATTCTCTCTGCAGTGCATATGGGACATAATGAGTGCCGAAAAATAAATTGAATGTTTTTTTCATGAATTTCAATCGTGAGATATTTCCTCTCTTGGTTTCATATCCTCTTGCCGAAGTAAGCACAGCAAGTCTTTTGTCAAACACGATTTGTGATTCCTGCAAATGTCTTTGTAAAATCAAAGACATCCTTACATCAACACCTGCTCGATCAGTTGGATTATATTTGATTAAAAGATTATTTGGGTTATCTTTCTGGACTAATGTTGATTCTCTCATAGCTGTAAATATGCTATGGAAAATTTCATACGGAGGATTGATATAATCTTGCATGTGTTTTCCGTTCAGTCGAAAAAGACGCTTTAAAAGAACGCGGGTAAAAGGTCTTTGGATCAATTGATAATCAGATGATATTTTTCCTATTGAAGAGATAAACTTAATCGGTCCAAAAGCTACCATTGTATTCGGATCTGCAAATATATCTTGTGATAAGGTTTGCAGTGCGTTTCCTTTCTCGAAAACAGTATCAGCGTCAAAATTGACTATTAAGTGATCTTGGGAAGGATTTTGAGGGTTTTTTTCGTGGAATGTTTTTATTGCTTCTTTTAATCCTTTATTTCTTGCGTCGCTATGAAATCCTTTTTTTGACCCATATACGATTGCAATATCTAATTTGTTTTTTTCTCTTTGCGATTCTTCGTCATGTATAATTTGTTGATATATATTGAGCGTCTCGGTAGCGCTTCCATTATCTGAAATAACTAAACGTAAAGCGATGTTTGGCGAAAGAGTTTGACGCTGTGTCCGCAAGTTGTCTCTCAAAGAAAGAATATGTGTTGTCTCATCTAAAGATGGAACAACAATAGTTATTCCAGCAATTCCTTTTCCTGGTCTTTCAGGTGACCATGGTTGTTCTATTCTGAATTTTTGTTCCCTTTCATGCATATGAGGTTAAATTATAAGATGGTTATAAAGTTTTGTCATTGACAGGCTTGTCAATATATAGTTTGAGGCTTAATAAAAG
>CAYJVA010000012.1:0-16652 GCA_964373465.1 uncultured Gammaproteobacteria bacterium | reverse complement strand
AATAGCGTCCGTCTTTTCTGAATATAACCGCTCCGTTTTCTTTTTCTTTATTTTTATCCCATCCGTCAGCAAGCGTTTGGATGTCAAAATTCAGCACCCATTTATCTGCGCTGTACGGCTTTTGAGTAAGATAATTACGCATAGCGTTGTATTCTTTCACTATTTCTTCGTACGCGCTCTTAAGTTCGCCGGCATCTCCATAAAACAACATATAGCCGGTATCCGACGCATTGTAGAAACGATCATCCAGCTCAAAATAGTCCAGCCAGCGGCGTTCTTTCTCAACGGCAAAATACTTTGCTATTTGATAGATGGCAAGAGAAGAATCGGCAAAATTCCTTATGGCGACTTTTAGATCACTATCAATCTTTGGATTAGCGGAGTTCAGTATTGGCGTTAGTTTATCTCTATACGATTCGTATCCTCCTGCTGGTTTATCTTTTTCATCTTTTTGCAGAAATTGCTTTTCAACTTCATGTTTACTAATCCGCAAAAACTGTTCAAATTTTGGCAAATTTTCAAAGCCAGATACTTCTCCATAATGCCTCTCCTTAAAAATTGGCTCGCTTATCGTCTCCAGCGCCGTTTTTATATGCGCCCAAATCAGAAAATCTGGATACTTTACCTCTCCGTCTTTTTCATACGGCGGTTTTTGGTCCGTTATGTCGTACGCATTCTTATACGCTTTTGCGCTGTCCAGCAAAGCTCGTTCAAAAGCAACATAATCGGAAAACCAACGACCCGCATTTCTCTCAAACGCATCCGAAGAAATATAAATTTTGTTTAAATTATACTCGCCGTTATTTGAAACAAAATCTCTAATTAGTTCTTTAAAGATTCCGAGCTTCTTATCCGCGGCATTTGCAAAGAATTTAAGATGTTTAACAAGTTCCTCATCGCTCTCAATCGCATCAAAAAAATTTTCTTTCTCGCTGTGAATTTGTTTATCAAGCCTCGCGAGGAAACTTATTTTATCATCCTTGTTTTTTTGGCGATATTCATTTATTGCCTGATTGACGCCGGGAATTTTCTCATCGCGCTCTCCAACATAGCCGCCTAAAATACGATTGTATGCGTCAATGCCGTTCTGTAAAAGACAATTGCTGTAATTTTAAAGTGAAAATACTATGCTACAAAAAACTCCCAAATCCGTCTCTATTTTTATGGTATCAATTTTATTTTTTGCTTGTTCAAAAAGCTGAATGTTTTGAATAAATCTGCGCAAATTCTGATTGATAATGCGATACGCGACCGCCGTTGACTCGTCTCCATCGGAATAAAAATTCTTGCGGGTTTGAAAAAATTTCTTAAAATAGCCCGTCCACTTATTCCAGTCACCAAATATATTAATGTTTTCACCATCTTCCGTCTGTATTGTCGTTCCACCCTCATTTTTATATTTCTCTTTTAATACCCTAAAAATACCTGCTTCAAAAAGTACGCCCGTATCAATCTTTTTCAGCTTTAAGTCAGGATATTTTTCTACCCATTTTTTTGCGGTTGCATTAAACTGTGCGACTATTTCTTCGCGTAATTTATTTTCTTCACTGGTAAGAGCACCTTTTGCCAATTTCAATTTTTTGTCTTTTTGCCATGCCTCAAATGCTATTTGATATGGTTTCAAATTAGTAAATCTAAATACGGAAAGCGTGTCTTGAATAAATTCACGATGCAATTCATCGATCCATGGTTTTGTTTCTTCATATTTCTTACGACGAATACGATCAGTTTCAAAAATATTTTCTTCGTCTAACATTTTCGTCGTATTCCAAATCGGCCTCAGCTCAAACCGCAATGTCTTAGAAAGCGAATACTTTCCGGTAAATTGATCAAAAATACTCATAATTTTCTTCTCATCAACGTTTATGCGAATTGATTATAACAAATTGAAAAATAATCAACGAAGATATTGTGCGATGTTTGCATTATGTTCCTCCAATGTCTTTGCATAATGCATCGCGCCGTTTTTATCGGAGATATAATACCAAAAAGGAGTACCGACATCTGCATTGATAACCGCCTTGATAGACGATAGACCTGGATTGCCGATAGGAGTCGGAGGCAATCCAACATTCTTATAAGTATTATAGGGTGATTCAATCGCAAGATCATCTGCGGTCAAATTCTTCTTCCACCATGTTTTCTCAATAGGCTGATATCCAAGAGCATATTGGATAGTCGCATCAATCTGAAGAGGCCAATCATTCTTATATCGTTTATATATGATTGATGCGACGAGCTTACGATCGTTATCGTGGCGTGCTTCTCGCTCAACAAGTGAAGCGAATATGAGTACCTGCTCATCAGTTAATCCATTTTCCTGCGCCTTGTTTTTTAGATCTTTAGTATATTTTTTATTAAAATTATCAGTAAGTATTTTGATCGCCATATTAACCGTTGCATCTTTTGGAATAAGATAGGTATCAGGAAAAAGATACCCTTCTTGTACGAATTTTAAAAATTCAGATTCAGGAAAGCCTACATTCGTTGAAAAAAGATGTGCGATCTCCTCTTTGCGCAGACCCTCAACAAGCGTAATCCACACATCAAGCGTGCCTTTAGTAAGCGTACGAGCTATGGCGTACACATCCATTGAAGATGACAATCTAAAATCCCCAGCTTGTAATTTGCTTTCAATACCTAATTGTTTCACCACAAGATAAAAAACAATTTTGTTTCTAATTAAATCAGCTCCTTCAAGGTTTTTCGCTATCTGACTGACCCGTTCGCCTTTCTTAATAACAAAAATAGTTGGCTTTTTATTCCTGCTATTCACAGGAAGTGTACCTTCTTTAAAATACAAAAAAAACCCTCCTACCAAGAGTATGAAGAGGATTGCTACAATAAATATTTTTTTCATACATTTTTACTCAATCGTGTAAATAGGTATAGTATTATATGTATCTACCGCTTCTTTCAACCGATAGCGATCGTGAGAATAAAAAATACATACTACCTCGTCACGCGCAACCGATTCATTTATTTTTTTAACCATATATATTCCAGCGTATATATCATGAGGAGCGCCTAAAATCTTTGCGATAGTATTTAAATTAAAATTATTTATTTCAAGAATTTTTCCTTTATGGGATGTTTTTAATTCATGCTTTTGAGCAGGTATTTTGAAGTTTGTAGACGATACGCCATCATCACCCCCCTGCGCTTTGATAATCTCTCTTAATTTTACAAAAGCCTGCCCACTTTTTAGTATTTTCCACGCCGTATCTTCTCCTTGTTTTTTTATATGCGCAGACTCAAAACAAATATCAAGCAATTTTCCTGCCAGACGGACTGCTTTTGCCTCAAGATGTAATGAACGGTCATTCTTTTGCTCAAGCACATTAAGTACGTCACGTACTTCCAAAGCAGGTCCAACTCCATATCCTGCAGGTTCTAATGTTTCATTAATATCTAATATTGCTTTAATATTAAATTTTTTTGCGAGTAATGTAAACTTTTTTGCAACGCGTTCAGCATCGGTAAAATGCCGAATTTTCATGGTTTTCCCGACAGGAATATCCAAAACAAGATGTGTTGCGGATACAGCTACTTTTTTTGCCATAATTGAAACAATAATCTTATCAAACGACTCAAAGGCAAGTGGTTCTTCTATTCTAATAATAATATCATCAGCTGGAGCAATTCCAAGATGCCCTCCCCAGACAATACATCCACCCACAGACTCAACAATTGTTTGAATTTTTTTGGTATCAAACACCACGGGAGCTAACACCTCCATACAATCTGCAGTACCTGCTGGTGAGGTAATGGCGCGAGATGAAGTCTTGGGGATTTTAAATCCAGCCGCTGCGATAATAGGAACAACAATCATTGTGGTTCTTGTGCCGGCAACTCCTCCTGTTGAATGCTTGTCTGCTACAATGCCAGAAAAATGTATCTGAGTACCAGTCTCTACCATTGCTTTAGTAAGATGGTATAATTCTTCATCAGAAAACCCCTCCTTGAATGATGCCGCGACAAAATAAGTGGTTAATACATCGCTCATTCGTCTCTGTGCGATCTCATCCATGAGATGGAATACTTCCTTATAAGTAAGCCGCTTTCCTAATAGTTTTTTTTTGATAGCATCCAAGGCTATGCGATTATTTTCTTTTGATATTTTCATATGGCGATTAACCTATATCAGAGTACAATTCAACTACTTTATTTTTCATTTCTTTCATTTTGAGTGAAAGTTTACCAAGTATATATATTTCTTCTATATTAAACAACCACGACAAAAATAAGTATACCAAAGCGAAAATAGAAAAAGTAACTGCTATAAGAAAAAAAACGTTAATAGTCCTTGAAGTGTCAAAAATAAGTCCGTCGGAAAACTTCATGACAGGATACGCACAGAGGCTTGAGATAAAAGACGCAGTATAAATTTTGATTGTATGATTGATAACACGAACAAATGCAAATGATTTCACTTTTTTATAGAAAAAAAAGAAAAGAAGAGTCACATTACATATAATCGCAATTGAAAATGAGGTTGCAAGTGACCACACTGGTAATTTGAGTATAAAAATAAAAAACAAACTTAATACGCTGTTTATACCCACAGAAACAACATTGATAATAAACGGAGTCTTGGTATCATGGAGCGCATAAAAAGATCGGGTAATAAAATAAAAAATTGCATGAAAAGGAAGAGAAATTGAAAAATAAGAAAGGGTTATGGCCGTTTGCACAGTTCCTTCCCAATCAAATTTTACCCCACCAAAAAAAAACCGAACCAGAGGCGTACGCGTAAAAATAAAAAAAAAGGAAATAGGCACAGTTAAATAAAGAATTTGTAAAAGTGAATCAACAAAAATTTTTTTGATTTCAACAAACTTACTCTCTTTATATAAATCAGAAAGATATGGAAGCGAAGCCTGACCAAATGACATACCGATAAATGAGACGGGGAAAAGCTGAAGATGTTGGGCAAAGAAAAAAATGGTATAGCTTCCAGAACCAAGAAAAGTAGTCAATATAAGATCAATAGTCAAATCTATCTGAGTGGTCATCACAGAAAGAACACGCGGAATAAAAAGCTTAACAAACTCAATTAATGCTTTTTTTTGAGCGATGAAAAAACGAAGCCGAAAATTAATAACAAAAAATGTGGGAAGCTGTACGGTAAAAAAAAGTATTGAACCGATAATCACCCCGATTATAGGGCCATATATCCAAAAAGAATGAGAAAAAACAACCGTACCTATAATAATACCCAGATTGTACAAAATAGGAGCAATTGCAGTCACAATAAATATTTTGTTTGCCTGTGCCATACCTGAAAGAATGTTTCCTAATACAAGAAAAGGTAATTGAGAGATCAATAGTATACGGGACAGGTTGATGATAAGCTTAATTTTTTCATCACTAAATCCGGGAGTAAAGAGAGGAATGATAAGTGGAGACAAAAAAAGTGTAACAATAGTAAATATAAAAAGCCCTCCTATCATAAAATTAATGATTGATGAAATATTTCTTGACAATTCCTCACTATCCTTTTTATACTTGACAAAAAGTGGGATAAATGCTGAAGTAAGAGCGCCGGTAATCAATAATTCAAAAATAAAATCAGGAAGACGGAATGATGAAAGAAAAATATCCAACTCTTCTTTTGAGAAAAAAGTCGCAAGGGTTCGATAACGTAAAAAACCAAACACTCGCGACACGACAATCATCAATGCAAGTATAATAGCAGATGAAAGTATATCTTTTTGTTGCAAAAAAATAAATTTTTTTGTATTGGATAAGAATTTTTCCATGTGAATACCTTGTAAGGTACAGTATATCAATTTACAAATAAATATTGTATATTTATAAATAATCATTTACACTGAAGGCGAGGTGATATTTTACTATGCCCATTATTAAGTCTGCTAAAAAAAAATTAAAGCAAGACAGAAAAAAAAGCGCACGAAATGCCCGATATACGCATACTTATAAACAAATCATTAAAAAATTAAAAAAAGGAGATAAAAAAATTACCGTGGACTCTGCATACTCAATTATAGATAAAATCGCTCGAAAAAAAATTATTCACAGACATAAAGCCGCGCGCTTAAAATCGCAGATTGCACGTGCACATAAAAAGAAGGCATGAAAAAATACCAAATCAATCTATTACAACGTAAAAAAAAACCTGAAGTACTGAGTGATAAACTTATTTTTTTTGCGCTTCATTATTTGAGATATATTATCGTAATAACTCAAATTATTGTTATTGGAGTCTTTTTCTATAGATTTACCATAGATCAGCGCGTCATTGACCTGAAAGAAAGTGTAAATCAAAAACAAGAAATCATCCGTATTACATTACCTATAGTAAATGAAGCAAAAGCAATAGAAACAAAAACAACAAGTATTAAAAAGCTCATAGACGAACAAAAGACATTTTCAAATCACTTTGACTATATCACTTCTATTATTCCCGACTTAATTTACATCAAAACCATCAGTATTTCAGAGCAAACAATATCACTCGAAGGAAGCACAAAAGATATCAATAGTATACGAATATTACTTGAACGAATAAAAAAGGATCAAAAGTTTAAAAAAGTGTCCTTAGGAGAAGTCAAGAAAACTGAACAAATACTGAGCTTTGTACTCAATATTAGCATATGACTTATTATTAACTATTTCCACGGATATAAAAATCTTTATCGATAAATTATTATCTAAAAAAGAAGTTGCAGATTATACCTATGCAACCTTATTTTTTATCATTTCTACTATGTTTGCGGTATTTGCAATACGACCATCTCTTACCATTGCATTCTCTTTGCGAAAAGAGGCTCAGGAATTAACTAAAATTAATAATGAGTATGAACAAAATATTGCAAAAATTATTACACTTCAGTCAAAGCTTGAGTCAATAAGAAGTAAAATATACCTTTTGGATGAAGCGACTCCCTCAAAACCAGAAATCAAAATCGTGATTGACAATCTACAAGGAATCGCTTTAGAAAACTCTGTACAATTAAAAGAATTTGAAGTACCAGAAATTACTTTGAAGGGGGATCTAAAAAAAGAAGGACTTCAAGCTATTCGCCTCTCATTTGCTCTTGAAAGTGAATATCAAAAATTGCATGACTTTATAAATGCTCTATTGTTGAAACGACGACTGAGTGTAGTAAAAGAACTTGAAATAAACAAACTTGATACAGAATCAACAGGAAGCGCTGAATT
This sequence comes from uncultured Gammaproteobacteria bacterium, assembly GCA_964373465.1. GTDB lineage: Bacteria > Patescibacteriota > Microgenomatia > UBA1406 > HO2-37-13b > DATDVH01. The sequence continues at coordinate 9,467 of CAYJVA010000012.1, read as the reverse complement.
AGAATATAATATTAAAATAGAAAATTATCATTTATGAAAAATAAGGAAGCACTGATGATCTCACTCACACTTTTTTTAACTGTAATTGCATGGATTGCGATTGATATCTATCACATTGCCAATACCCCAAAAATTAAACCAATAGACACTCAATACATTCGTCCGATTAATGTATCTATAGATCAATCAATATTTCAGGTATTGGAGGAAAAACGCTCATTTTTCTCTCCAAAAAAGTAAAGAAAAAGTATGTCTGTTTTTTATCATACAGAAAAAAAAATAGCGTTTCCTATAGCATTACTATTCCTTATTATTTTAGTCATAAGCACTTCATTTGCCATTCAAAAAATAAAAACGGTGAATCTAAAAGCCAACACCATTATATTTGATGCAATAGAAATTACTAATATAACTCATAAGAGCGCAACTATTATTTGGCACACTGACGCAAAAACAAAAGGATGGATACTTTTTGGAACAAATAAAAATATCCTATTAACCTCTGCATTTGATGATCGCGACACTATAAATCATAAAAATATATACTCACAACATTATGTAACTTTAAAAAACTTGGATAAAAATACGAGATATTATTTCAATATAGCAAGCTCGCAAGGAATATACACATCTCAGGGTCACACTCCCTTTTCTTTTATGACCTCTCCAGAATTATATCAACAGAAAGGGATAAAGCCTGCTTTTGGCAAAAGCATAAATACAAATGGGTCTCCAGCTGCTGAATCCGTCGTACTTCTCAAGATTGATGGGGCTCTGATACTTTCTACTCTTACTAAAACAACTGGCGAATGGCTTATCCCTCTTTTTTCTCTTATAGATAAAAAAACACACCAACCATTAGTATTTACCGATAAAACACCCGTAATCATTGAGATACGAAATGAAAATAATGAAAAAGCGCTCTTCACGACAACTATTGGACATGTCAGTCCTGTCCCTGAGACCATAATAATGGGACAAAATAAGGAATTTATTGAAGAAAAAATAAATGTACTTGCTGATTTTACTACTTTTACCCCTTCTCTACAAACCGAAGTTGATATTATATTCCCAAAGGATAATGCAATCATTCCAGGAAAAAGACCACTTATCAAAGGGACTGCACTTCCTCTCGCTCCAGTCACTATGAAGCTCTCTTCAATCTCAACTACTCATACATTTACTTTCAAAAGTTCTCGTGAGGGAATATGGTCATTCACTCCTCCCTCTGATTTATCAGAAGAAAAATATACTCTCGTGATCACTACGCATGATATGAATAATACACCGGTCACAAAAACTCGTATGTTCACGATTGCCAAAAGCGGCGAATCAGTCCTTGGAGATGCAACCCCTGCGGCAACAATGACACAAACACCCACACAAGCCTTACCACAACCTACTATACCGCCAACCACTATAGTCACTCGCATTCCTTCTCCTCCTGTCACGGGAAATATGACTCTCTCAATTCCTCTTATCGGATCAGGATTATTTATACTTGGACTCGGATTTATCATGCTTTTTTGAAGCTCCCACGACCTGACGGTCGGGGATTCAATAATGACGTTTTGTTGGAGCTGAAATAATTCGCCGAACGGAAAAAAGCTCTGCATCCCACAATCTAACGATTGGGGATTTCCGCGTAGGCGGATTAAAAACATCTTGCCAGAACTCTTTACAAAATAAATCAAAATGATGTACAGTTATATTGTATGGATATTTTTCAGTTTATTCAGTCAATTAATAAAGTTGCAATTATTGTATTTTTCCTCACTGGATTTTCGCTTATTTATGAAATATATCTTTTCATAAAAGAAAGTAAATCAAATAAAGCAAAACCAAACATACGCTCATTAACCGAAAGTGGGACTCCTTATTTTCAAAAAAAATTGAATCTTACGCTTAAGCGAGAGAGAAAAAAAGCTTTTACACAACCTAATAATTATGCAATTATCATACTTATTGTTTTGTTGGTTATTTTTGGCATACTCTTTATCATAGGAACTGTAACGTCTGAAAAAAGTAAACAGACTAACATTATAACCCCCTCTCCTTCCTCTCATGCTTTCAACAATAACTCTTCCTCATCAGAAGGAATCAAAATCTATACTCCTTTATGGAGTATATTAGGAAAAAGCCAATTGCGTTTTGCAAAAACTGGAGACGTCATTATAATGAGTATAAAAACTATTCCTCATATGAATATTACGAAAGCTCGCATACGAGTCAATAGTGACAATTGGAACACAAATGATGAGACGACTCTATTCAACGCGCAATTCAATGTATTTTACAGACAACATCAAATCGCGTCCAACGAATCTGTTCTTAAAATAGAAGCAGAGTTATATTCTGAAAAAGAAGGATGGTTTGGAAAATAATATATGAAATTAAAAATAAACAATATCACTCTTATCCTTATCGGAATAATTAGTATATTTACAACACTCTCTTTTTTTATAGCGTCAAAACTTCAGCAAGAAAAACCTGTCACTCCCACGCAATCAATCCCGGAAGTTCCTATAGGAAAAAGACCCTATGAGGAAGAATATCTAGTCAATCAACCACCACCATCAGCGACTCCTACTCCCGCTACTCAAATCATAAGTCCTACACCAACAACGAGTATTCTCATACCGTCTCCCACGTCTACCTCCATCATCACTACTACTACTCCCACACCAACTCCAATTCAATTACAAACAACTCCCATCCCAACACTCACACAAACTCAATCAACACCTATTCCAACATCAAAAATCATTGTCCAAGCGCCGACTCTCACTCCTACCTCTCCACCAAAAACGCCAACCATCACTCCATCGCCAACACAAAAAACTATTCTCCCGACAAGTTCTCCCACTCCGACCACAAAACCAACTCAAAAACAGTCAACTCCAACTCCTACTTCAAAGGTAATATCACAAACAGTCGCGACCTCCACACCCATTCCAACAAAAAAACAATCTACAACCCAATCATCGACTCCCACCCCAACTTCAAAAATTATCGCTCAAACAGGACCAACTATCACAGCACAAGCAAAAGCAACAATGACCGTACGAGCAACATCTCAATCTCAGAATGCAAGTCCTACTAAAAAAATAATCACTATCCTCCCTCAAGCAGGTACGTATGAGATTCCCTTTTTTATGATTGGAACAGCTCTTCTTCTTATCATACTATCGTTTGTTCTCTAGAGGTTATACTTATTATTTTCCACAGTCTTTTTTTTCTCCAAACCCACATTGAATAAGAAGGTGAACACTATTAAAAGTACCTGTCCTTGGTATCAGTACATATTTTCCATGATAGTGCTGATACGGGGGAACAATAAATAAATCTTTGGGAAATGGTATTGCTCGTATGTCTATTTTTTTTCTCATTTGGATAAATGCTTTCGCGATATAAAACGCTTCCTTATTCTCAATATCTCGTTCAATTAAGATATCCAGAAATGCGTATATTTTTTGTATATCATCTAGCCTCATCTTTTTTATACGAAGAATTATTTTTTCGTAAAGCGCTGTTATCACTTTCTGTTGCCGTCTTCCGCGAGCAAAATCTGTTCCTTCATCACCCAACGCATTTCTCGAGCGTGAGTATTTCAACGCAGTTTCTCCATTCATATGCGTCAATCCTTTTTTGAATGATATATGTTCATATCTGCAATTAAATTCAAGATCACCACCACAGAGATCGTCTTTATGTCCGGCGACCGGATACTTAAAATCATCAAATGTATTTTCAACGTATACATCAACCCCGCCTATATAATCAATGAGCTCTTTAAATCGGGCAAAATCAATAAGCGCAACATGTTCTATACGTAGTCCTGTCACTAATTCAACTTCGTTTTTTGCAAATTCAAATCCTTTGCCCTTTGATTTTCCATAATAATATGCAGTATTAATTTTATCCTGCAAAGTTGCGCTCCATATATCTCGTGGTATTGAAATCGTTGTTATTTTTGATAATCGCGTATCAAGTGACATAACTAATATCGAATCTGTAAGATCAGCTCCTTCATATATACCTCCTGCTTTCCCCAGCAAAAGAAAATTAACCTTTCCGTTCACATTTTTATAATTTCCCTTTTCAAAAATAAGCTGTGTGAGTGATATGCCGCTTATATGTCGTAAAAATAGATCATAAGGCCTGATAAAATGGAAAAGACTGACCACAATAATGAAGATCATCACAAGACAATATATCAATACTCTTGTTTTCATAATAAATTCCTATAATTGCAGAATACGACGTATCATCTGTACCAGATGAGAAGCTTTAAGAGAAGCGCTTCCAACTAAAAACCCATCTATTTCAGCACACTGTGCGTATTCTGATATAGTCAGTCCATTGACTGATCCTCCATAGATAAAACGTTTTGATTTATCAAGATGAAGTCTTTTCTTAAATGACAGAACGCTTTCCAATGATTCATTGTTGCCAGTTCCTATGGCAGAAATCGGTTCATATGCGATAAACTGTGTTTTTGAAGGAATCAAATCCGCACTATCGCGTATACAAAAAATAGGCGTGATATTTTGTTCCATCGCCCTCTTTGTTTTTTGAAAAAGAATGCGTGATGTCTCTCCAAAATAATATCTCCTTTCAGAATGTCCAATGAGAACATAATCCACAATTCCCGAAAGAGTAGCTACCGCGACTTCTCCTGTATATGCACCCATACCAAAATAAGAAATATCTTGAGCGCCAATTTTACAAAATGAAAGCGACTGTAATTTATTTTTTAGATAATACAAAAGTGGATAAGGCGGACATATAATAATCTCCAGATTGGCTTTTACTGCTGACGTATCAAACTGAGAAAAATCACGCACCCAAGCATCAACTTCATGAATAGTTTTATGTGCTTTCCAATTGGCTATAAGATACTTCATGGAAAATTAAATATAAAAAATAAAAAATTTCCTTTATATACGATATGCTATTATTATATCTCATGAAAACAGATTTATTCACACAATTAAATGAAGCTCAAAAAAAAGCAGTATTGTGCACACAACACTCTTCCATTATTTTGGCTGGCGCGGGATCCGGAAAAACACGAGTACTTACCTACAAAGTACTTCATTTGATAAAAAACCATCTGATAAAACCTCATGAAATCCTTATGATTACGTTTACTAATAAGGCGGCATCAGAGATGAAGAACAGGATCAAAACATCTATTGGATTTGTTGGCACGTTTCACTCCCTGTGTGTCACAATACTGCGTATAGATGGTATAGCAATCAATATCCCACATGATTTTATCATTTATGATACTCATGACCAGATAGATATCATAAAAGATATCATCAAAAATACAAAGTTACTTGAAAAATATACTCCCTCAGCGCTCTTAAATAGAATCTCCTCTGCTAAAAATCAACTCATCTCGGACACAGACTATCATACGCTTTTCAAGGACTATTCAAACGAAGAAATACACAGAGTCTACCAACAATACCAAAAAAAACTTAAAAAAAATAAAGCAGTTGATTTTGATGATCTTATTATGAAAACAGTTGAACTTTTTCGTGCTCATGAAGACATATTAGAAAAATGGCAAAACCGATTCCCTTGCATACTCGTTGATGAGTTTCAAGATACTAATTATGCGCAATATGTTTTGATCAAACTTTTGGGTAAAAAGTATAAAAATGTAACCGTAGTAGGTGATTTTTCACAAAGTATTTATTCGTGGCGAGGAGCTGAGATAAAAAATCTGGAGAAGTTTAAAGAAGATTTTCCTGATACTCAGACCTTTTACCTTGAACAAAATTATAGATCAACGCAAAACATCCTGCAATTTGCTTATGAAGTAATCAGCCAAAATAGCACTCACCCGATATTGCAATTGGTAACCGAAAACAGTCAAGGAGAAACAGTTATTATTAAAAAACTTGATAACGAACAATATGAAGCGCTTTTTGTCGCGCAGGAAATTCAAAAACTAAAAGAAATTTCATCTTCTCATACGGAAAAAAACGCAGTCCTTTACCGAACCAACGCGCAATCCCGCGTCATTGAAGAAGCATTTCTCCATAGGGGTATTCCCTATATATTGATCGGGGGCACGCGCTTTTATGAACGTAAAGAAATAAAAGATATATTGGCTCTGGCACGACTTATCGCGCATCCAACTGAGGAAACAGCTCAAAAGCGTATAACTAAATTAGGAAAACGTCGTTTTGCACAATCTATAGAATTCAGTCATTCTGTCCAAGAGAAAAAAAATGAAATACCAACCATTGACCTTATTGATGCAATCATAAAAAAAACAAAATACTTGGAATTGTTTAACAACATAGATCCAGATGATGCATCGCGTCTTGAGAATATCAAAGAACTGCGCTCTGTCGCGATAAATTATCCCAACCTTCAAGACTTTTTAGAACAAGTAGCATTAGTTGAATCAGAATACTTTGAAAATGAGAAAAAAAAACAAGATCCATACGCAGTCTCGCTTATGACTCTGCATCAGGCAAAAGGATTGGAGTTTGCGACTGTGTTTATCGTCGGAGTTGAAGATGGCATTCTTCCTCATTCTCGTGCATTATATGATCAGTTTGATATGGAGGAGGAGAGACGACTTTTTTATGTGGGGATAACGCGTGCTGAGAAAAAATTATATCTGACGTATGTCAAAAAACGTTTTATTTTCGGCAGACGCACTTATGCCTCTCCCTCACGCTTCCTGCCCGAGACGAGCATCCTCACGGATTTTTTCTAATTTATCTAATTCATCTGGATATTCCGTGTGCCATATCTCCATTAAATATTTTTCCACCTCTTTATTTAATTCTTCCATTTTTAGAAACTCTTCTATATTCACATCTTGAGAATCTTCAAGAGTCTCCTTTACCTCTGGCCACTTTTCTCTCACTGGAGCTTTACCAAACATATATTCAATCAATTCCCGAGCGGTAAAAAATTCTTTTTCAGTCATGTTTTCGTTCTTTTCTGCTGGCTGAACAACTAATTCTCTTGCTTTACCTGCCAACACATCTCCTTCATTAGATCTCCACCCCTCAAAAAAATTAAAATTCAGCTTAAATTGTTGAAAAAGAAATGCTTTATCCAACTCGTCAATCGCTTCACTTATGCCATAACGCCACAGGTAAAAGTCTAAACCCTTGTCTTGATTTTTTAAAAAGGCAGTGATTATCTTATCTATTCTTCCCAAATCAATATTTATTTTCTTTAAAAAATACTGTTGCGGTGTTGGTTTTCCTGGAATAGTTGCATAATACGCGTCAATGACAAACCTGCCCGCAAATATATCCTGACTAACTCGCGCTCCCATCAACATTTTCCAAACTTTAATCACAGTACCCTTGGGTAATTCTATAACATTCCCATATAACATCATTTTCGCTATAATACTTTGAAAAAGCTCATTGTGCGGACCTGCATTTTCCTCAAGTGAATTAGAGTCACTCTTTTTTTTCGGATAATATTGTGGCATATAATCATATCGTATCGGATGAATTCTTCGCAAACCCGCAGTATCAAGATCTGTCCTGTCTATATACTGTTCCATACCTTGATTTAAGTTGCCAGTAAGAATAAAGAAAAAATCTTTTCCTACTTTAAATGGCTCAACACCATCTTCTTGCACATCAATGATATCGTCTGGCTTTTTTTTCAATAATTCATTCATCCGTCCCCATATAGAATGGGGAATCATATTATATTCATCAATGATCAATGGAATTCCATCACGCATGGCTCTATATACATAACCAAAATCAAATACTGATTCTGTCGCGGTTTTCTCTCTTTCTATAATGTAATGACTGATAATCTGGTGTTTTCTCTCTTTTTCCTCAGAAGAAAGATCGGGATTTTTTTCGTCGTATTTTTTGACTTCCGAATCAACAAGCTCCATAAGCTTGTCTGACGCTAACATTTCTCCCCTGTGCAAAGCCATGCGACCGATGAGCTCACCCTTAGTTGTCTCTTTTGACGCGCTAAAGACTAATGCGGTCTTACCGGTTATTTTTTTACTTATAAATTTGGCAAATTCTGTTTTACCCGAACCCATATGTCCGTGAAGAAAAGGATAGCTTCCTATACGGATAGTCTCAATGACTTCCTCTTCTATGCGTTTAATAGAGGGCGTTTCAATAAAATTACCTTCCTCAAGATCTCGCCTCCATTCTTTTATTTTTTTAAGATGTAGTCCAAAATACGCCTCTGGAGTTGAGTGGAGAAGCTGGTCGTAAACTGTATCAAGAGTTTTGAGATATTTTCTCACTTCATCAAGTTTTCTTGAGTATGATTTTGTCGGTCTATGTACTCTTTGACATTCATCTATATGATCTAATATTTCAACTTCAATTTTGTATAATTTTTCTTGTTCAATTTCTATTGCTCTCTCATCTTTCAATGCCTTAGATAGATTTTCCCATCGCAAACTCACTAATGTTCGCTCGGGAGAATAAAGATCGCCTAATAGTTTATCAGTTTCTTCTTTTAATGCCTCTTTTTCTTTCTCAAGAATTACATCAACTGATTCAAGATCAAATTCTGGAATACCAAGCAATTGCATTCTTTTCTTACGTACAGAATCTAATATTGGATTATTTGCATCTTTATTGTGTAATACAAAACCTTCCTTTTCACCCTTTAAGGTTTTCGCTTTTACCCTCGCTTTTTCAGCTGTATTCACATTTTTTTCAATTTTTTTCCATTGTTCCTCTGTTGGTTGTTCCATAGATAGTTTACAATCGTACTCCCCCTAAATATTTTTTTAACCATTCAACTAATGCTGGTAAAAGATTTTTCAGTTCAGGTCCAACGTAAAAACCTCTTGGCTCTTTTCTTCCCTCATTCCATACATAATTAAATATGTCTTTTTCTTCATCAGTCACAGTGCCAATCTGAAATGCTCCCCCTATGATTTTTGCTTCCTCAAGCGCGTCTACTGCTTTTTTTGAAGCTTCTTTATCAGATGATCCTCCGTCGGTGATCTCGCATACAAGATCCATTATTTTTTCTTTCTTGATCTTTTCAATATCTTCAGTCGTGAGAGACCCCACTATAGATTCTATCACTTTATTATCGTATGTGCTACCAATCGTTTTTTGCAACTTTTCAAAAATTCTAATCGTTTCTTCTGTCTCTCGGTCTACTCCAGACTCTCCTAAAAAATGCTTTACTCGTTGAGGTTCATCGCCAAATATCCATGCTTCAGTATCAGTCTTCAATTTTGATTTTGTCTGTGAACGATTAAAACGAAGTTGTGTGTCAAAATCAGATAAAGACGACAAAAGCAGTACAAAACATTGTTGTAAAACATGCTTTTTTTCCTCATTCATTGATTCAGACATGTCTCCAACTAAACGCACTCTGATCAACTCTGGTTTTCTGATAAGTGTTTCTTTCTGCCTTATCTCTCTCATCACTGCCACATCTTTAATACTCCCTTTTTCAATGTGTGCCCATTCTTC
>CAYJVA010000011.1:0-16947 GCA_964373465.1 uncultured Gammaproteobacteria bacterium | reverse complement strand
CTCAAAAAACTATATACTAACTGACAATTTAATGAAATAAAATATGTTTGAGCAATCATTTAAAAATATTGATAATATACTCCATACTGATTCAGGGTGTGGCACTGAACTGGATTATGTAGAGCAAACTTCGTGGATTCTCTTTTTGAAATATCTTGATAATTTGGAAGAAGATAAAAAGAAAGCATCTCATTTATCTGGAAAAAAATACGAATATATTTTGTCATCTGAATATCGTTGGGATTTGTGGGCGTGTCCTAAAAACCGCGATGGAAAACTGAATCATAATAAGACGCTTGATGGCGACGACCTGAAAGATTTTGTGAATAACAAACTTTTTCCCTATCTGAAAAAATTCAGAGATGATAAAAACGAAGAGAAGAATACAATTGAATATAAAATTGGCGAGATATTTCACGAACTCAAAAACAAAATCTCAAGCGGATATAATCTGAGACAAATCCTGAATAGCGTTGACACCATGCGCTTTCGCCTGTATGAAGAAAAACACGAACTTTCGTATCTGTATGAAGCTAAAATCAAAAATATGGGCAATGCCGGACGAAATGGCGGAGAATATTACACTCCTCGTCCACTCATAAAAACGATTATCAAAGTAGTTGCGCCTAAAATTGGAAACACTATTTACGACGGCGCATGTGGGAGCGCAGGTTTTTTGGTAGAAGCATATAACTATTTGACGCGCAATCAATCCAAACTTTCATCAAGTCAAATGGAGACAGTACAAAACAAAACTTTTTACGGTAAAGAAATAAAATCTCTCGCCTACATCATCGGCATTATGAATATGATTTTGCACGGTATTGAAGCGCCAGATATCAGACATGTAAATACATTAGCGCAAAACATCAATGATATTCAAGAAAAGGATCGTTATGATATTGTGTTGGCAAATCCTCCCTTCGGGGCGGGCATTGGTCGCGAAATTCAACAGAATTTTCCCATCAAAACCGGCGAGACTGCGTTTCTATTTCTGCAACATTTCATCAAAATTCTAAAAGCGGGAGGAAAAGCCGGTATCGTTATCAAAAATACTTTTTTGTCCAACACGGACAACGCAAGTATCTCACTTCGCAAGTTGCTTTTGGAAAATTGCAATCTGCATACCGTGTTGGATTTGCCCGGTGGCGTTTTCCAATGCGCGGGCGTGAAGACGGTGGTTTTGTTTTTTGAAAAACCTTCCTTCGCTCACGCTACGGCGGGGGAACGGCTCACTACAAAAAAAGTGTGGTTTTATCAGCTTAATCTTGACCGCAATCTTGGTAAAGGAAATCCATTAAGCGAAGCCGATCTTACGGAATTTGTAGAATTGCAAAAGAGTAAAAAGAATAGCGACAACTCGTGGAGTGTGGATGTAGAAAATATTGATAAGACAACCTTTGATTTGTCTGTGAAGAATCCGAATAAAGGTAAAGAAGCGGCCTTGCGCGAGCCAAAGGAAATTTTGGAGGAGATGGAAAAGTTAGATAAAGAGAGTGGTGAGATTCTGGATAACATTAAACGATTTTTATAATATGAAAATTTCACAAATAAAAATTCACGGCATAAAGTCATACACAGATAGCAGTGTTGATATGTCAAATTATGCAGTTTTTGTTGGTGAAAATAACTCTGGCAAGAGTAATATTTTATTTGCTTTACTTTGGTTTTTCGGCAAGGAAAAACTTGCGCTTAATGATGTTAATAGTGGCATAAGCGATGATCCGTATATAGAGATTGAATTTGAATTACAAAAAGACGAAGAGTTTACTCATCCGGACGAATATTTGGTTGATGGAAAATTTAAAGTTCGCGCAATCTTATCGCGAAGTAAAATTAGCGATAAAGCATTGGCGTGTGAGTACCATGGCTACACGGGTAGTGCGGATGAAGATATAAAAGACACAAAACTACTTGGTTGGAAAACTGTTGCTAAGCCCAGTTTTGGCGATGTTATTTATATGCCGTCAGTTAGACCACTAAGCGAAGAGTTGAAATTTACGGCAAATTCGTCATTAAATCAATTGGTGACAAAAAATATCATCGCACGAATAAAGGCGGAAGACGAAAAAAATCAACATTACGGTCGCGTCGTAGAATCTATCAGCGCATTATCAAATTTTATCAGTGAGGGCGAAGGCAGCGCTATTCAAAAACTAAAAGAAGATATTTCCAAAAAAATGCTTGATTATGGCAATGTGCAAATTGGGTTTGATCTGGTGCCACCTGATGCCGAGGATCTTATTAAGTCCTGTTTTAGACCGCACACAAGCGTTGAGGGTATAAGCGACAAATTACCGCTCACCTCTCAAGGCGACGGATTTCAGCGTTCAATGATGTTTTCCCTTATTGCTAATCTTGCAGAACTAAACAAGGGAGATCAAAAAACTGGAAAAAAATTGGCAAAAAATGAATGCAATACAACAAAATTAGCAGTCCGAGATGTTGCGGTGGAAGCTGAAAAAATCGCGAAATCAGATCATCTCAGATATTTACTATGGATAGATCCAACGAGGGCAAATGCTTTTTTATCACAAAAAGTTATTTTGGTTGAAGGTTCTACGGAAAAAGCCATGTTCTCGTTCCTTTTTAATAATCCAAAGGGCGCATTTTATGATGAAAGTGGGACGGCAAAAATAACCGTTATAGATACTGTTGGCAAATATCATTTTTATAAATTTGCAAAACTATTGAATAAATTCGGAATTAAAGTTTGGTGTATTTATGACGGAGACAATGACGCTTGCAGAGGGTCCATCTCGCATAAATTACTTAATGAAAATATTGAAAAATTGAAAACGGATAGTTTAATTAAAGATTGTCTGCGGATTGATCCGGATATCGAAACTAGTCTTGGACTTATTAAAGGTGAATGTATTGATGTGGAATTTTATGTAGACCTTGAGGAAAACAAAAATAAATGTGTTGAAAGCGAAGGCTATCTTAAAGTAGTCAACTTTATCAAAGAAGTAATTGCCGCATAACGATTGAATTATGAATAAATCTTTAAATAAAACTAACTGGCAAACAAAAAAACTCGGCGAAATTGGTGTCATTTTTAATGGTAACAGTATCAACGAAAGAGTTAAAAAAGAAAAATATTTAGGCATTAAAGATGGTTTTCCTTTTATTGCTACAAAAGATGTTGACTTTAAAAGTCACGTCATTGATTTTAATAATGGCGTTAGAATTCCTTTTGCTGAAAAATCTTTTAAAATTGCTCATAAAAATTCAGTTTTAATTTGTGCTGAAGGCGGAAGCGCTGGCAGAAAAATTGCTTTTAATGAAAAAGATATTTGTTTTGGCAATAAACTGTTTGCGATTGAAACAAAAAGAGATATTAATTCTAAATTAGTTTATTATTGGTATTTAACCCCCACATTCTTTGATGCTTTTAAAAAACAAATGAATGGAATTATCGGTGGGGTTTCTATTGGTAATTTTAAATATACTAAAGGAGCTGCTATTAAAAACGTGGTATCTGTAAAAATTTTGAAAGAAATTAGGTTATTTATTCCAAAAATGCAGAAACAAAAATCCATCGTCGCCAAGCTTGACGCGCTTTCGGCTGAAACCAAAAAATTGGAAAATATTTATAATCAAAAGCTGGCAGATTTGGAAGAACTGAAAAAGTCAACCCTTAAGCGTGCTTTTAATGGCGATTTATAATAAACTAAACTTATGCGCAAGAAAAAGATAAACAATAACATCGTAATTTATCAGGCAAAATCCGGAGCCATCGAGTTGCGGGGTGATTTTACACGCGAAACAATTTGGGCTAATCGTATGCAAATGGCAAAGATGTTTGGCGTAAATCCGCAAGCAATTTCAAAACATATCCAAAACATTTATAAAGAAAAAGAATTAAAAAAAGTGGCAACTAGTTCCAAGATGGAACTAGTCCAAAATGAATCAGGACGGCAAGTACGCAGAGAAATTGATATCTATAATCTCGATATATTGATCGCTGTCGGATATAGAATAAATTCTATTGTCGGCACCAAATTTCGCCAGTGGGCGACCCAAACACTGCGAAGATATATCGTTGATGGCTTTGCTATAAATAAAAATCGTATCACCCGAAACTATGGCCAGTTTTCCAAGGTAATTAATGATATTCAAAAACTTTTACCATCGGGATCGCCAATGGAACCAAAAGATGCAATTGAGCTCGTGACTCTTTTTGCCGATACTTGGCTTTCGCTAGACGCGTATGATCGAGATATTTTGCCAAAAGAAAATCTGACTAAAAAGAAAATTGCTTTAACAGCTGATAAAATTGTTAACAGTTTGACTGAATTAAAAACAGAGCTTATTCGCAAATCAGAAGCGACTGATATTTTTGGAGTGGAAAGAAGTAAAGAATCTGTGGCGGGAATTATTGGTAATGTGATGCAATCTTTTGACGGCAAAGAATTATATCCGAGCGTAGAAGAAAAAGCAGCGCACCTGCTATATTTCATGGTTAAAAATCATCCGTTTATTGATGGAAATAAAAGGAGCGGCGCTTTTGCTTTTGTGTGGTTTTTGAAACAAGCGAATATTTTGGATATATCCAAAATAACTCCTTCTGCGCTCACAGCGATTACTATCCTCGTCGCCAGTAGCAATCCAAAAGACAAGGAAAAGGTTGTCGCTCTGATTTTAAATCTTATTACAAAAAAATAATTATGAACGAATCAGAAACAAGAGCTGAATATATTGACCCAAAACTCAAAGCGAGTGGCTGGGGTGAAGTCGAAGGATCAAAAGTCCTGCGCGAATTTCGCATTACCGACGGCAAAATTCAAAAAGGCGGAACCAGGGGGAAGCCGGAGATTGCCGATTATATTTTGGTGTATAAAAATCGCAAAATCGGGGTTGTAGAAGCGAAAACTTTGGACTTGCCCGCAACAGAAGGCGCGGCGCAAGCAAAAGCGTATGCGCAAAAAATGCACATTGACTATGCCTACGCCACCAACGGAAAAGAAATATATGAAATATCCATGAAAAATGGACAAGAAAAAAGTATTACTGATTTCCCCACTCCCGATGAATTGTGGAATAAAACTTTTTCTGAATGGAATAAATGGAAGGATAAGTTTACACAGGTGCAAAATGAGGGTGAGTATGACATACGTTATTATCAGGATATCGCTATCAATGCTGTTTTGAACGCGGTAGCGGAAGAAAAAAAAAGAATTCTTCTGACTATGGCAACAGGCACAGGAAAGACACTCGTCGCCTTTCAGATCGCGTGGAAACTGTTTCAGACACGATGGAATTTGAGACGTGATGGCGCGCGCCGTCCACGGATTTTATTTTTGGCGGATAGAAATATTTTAGCTGATCAAGCGTTTAATGTTTTTTCCGGATTTGATGAAAATGCGCTGGTACGTATAAATCCGTTAGATATTCGCAGAGAAGGCGGCGTGCCAATGAGTGGAAGTGTTTATTTCACGATTTTTCAGACATTTATGAGCGGTAAAGACGGAACGCCCTATTTTGGCGATTATCCGCAGGACTTTTTTGACTTTATTATCATTGACGAGTGTCATCGCGGTGGCGCGAATGATGAAAGCAATTGGCGCGGTATTTTGGATTATTTTTCTCCCGCTGTTCAACTCGGTCTTACCGCCACGCCAAGACGTCAAGACAACGTGGATACTTACCGATATTTTGGCGAGCCGGTTTATACATATTCACTTAAAGAAGGCGTGAACGATGGATTTTTGACGCCCTTCAAAGTCAAACGAATTAAAACGACACTTGATGAATATGTGTATACTTCCGACGATCACATTATTGAAGGTGAAGTAGAAGAAGGGAAAGTGTATGAAGAAGAAGATTTCAACAAAATTATAGTTATCAAAGAACGTGAAGCAAAAAGAGTAAGGGTGATCTTGGATGAAATAAATCAAAATGAAAAAACCATCGTATTTTGCGCGACACAAGATCACGCGTTAGCTGTGAGAGATCTAATAAATCAAATGAAAAAAAGCAATAATCCCCATTATTGCGTAAGAGTAACGGCAAATGATGGTGCGCGCGGCGAACAATTTTTACGCGAATTTCAAGACAATGAAAAGACAATTCCGACTATTCTCACCACTTCTCAAAAGCTTTCCACCGGCGTTGACGCGCGTAACATTCGTAATATCGTTTTAATGCGTTCGATAAATACCATAATTGAATTTAAGCAAATTATTGGACGGGGAACTAGACTATTTGATGGAAAAGAATATTTTACCATCTTTGATTTTGTAGATGCTTATAAACATTTTTCTGATCCAGAATGGGACGGCGAGCCCATAGATGAAACGACAGATAAAATAAAAGAGCCGATGCTTGTAAGAGAGAAAAAAGCGGAATATCAAACCGAAATGAGCGGAGAAGACATTGAGCCGAGAAGAATATTGAAAATAAAATTACGCGATGGGAAAGAACATGAAATTCAACATATGATCTCTACTTCTTTTTGGAATGTTGATGGAAAACCTATTTCAATCCAAGAGTTTATAAACAATATGTATGGCGCTCTGCCGGAATTTTTCAAAAGCGAGGAAGAGTTAAGGCATATTTGGTCAAACCCGACAACCCGCAAAGCGTTTTTAGAAAAAATCGCCGAAAAAGGATTTGGTAAATATGAATTAGAAACACTACAAAAAATGATTGACGCAGAACAAAGCGATTTGTTTGATGTTTTGAATTATATTTCATTCTTGACAAAACCAATTTCAAGAGTACAAAGAGTGAAACAGTCAAAAGATAAGATTTATGATAGATTAGATGAAAAACAAAAAGAATTTTTGAATTTTGTCCTATCAAAGTACGAAGAAAAAGGCGTTGAAGAATTGGATGAAGAAAAATTACCAGTTCTATTAAACTTAAAATACCATGCCATCGCAAATGCCGAACAAGCTCTTGGAGATGTAGACGTTATTCGTTCAATTTTTTTTACTTTTCAGAAAAATTTGTATGCGAAAGTATATAGAGAACATATGATAAATAGCGAATATGACACTTCAACTTGATTAATATATGGAATTATTTGCTTTGTGAAAACGCGTGAGGCGCGTGCCGGAATCGAACCGGCGCAATAGAAGTTTTGTCCCGCACTTTACTTTGCGAACACATATGAGGTGCGAGGGGGAATCGAACCCCCGCATAGATGTTTTGCAGACATCTGCGTTTCCTCTTCGCCATCGCACCGTGAGCTTAGTAAATGCGGAATCTCGTTTTGCGGGACAGACTCCCGCGTTTCCTCTCTGCCTCGCCATAAGGCGGGTTCGCCATCGCACCTTATTTACATTCCTTCATTATAACATGACAAATCAAGACTCTACAGGTATAATAAAATATATGAAGAAAAAATATATTCTCATTATCGCAATAATCCTTATTACCATAGTATTTTTCGTCTATAGGAACTATCAAACTCAGCAGAAAAATAAAAAAATAGAAAAAACTCAAGTAAAAAGAGGTGATCTCAAAGAAGAAATCACCATATCAGGAAAAATAAAAGCTGAAGAAGATGCTATTCTTCGTTTTCAGACTTCAGGTAAAGTATCATGGGTGGGTGTCAAAGAAGGAGATAAAGTCAAAAAATACCAAATCATCGCAACCCTTGATATGAAGGATGTGAAAAAAACATTAGATAAAAAATTGAATACATTCCTCAAGACGCGCACTGACTTTGATCAAACACAAGATGACAATGATGACAAAGCCATCACTGATAGCATTAAGCGAATACTCAATAAATCACAATACGATCTCAATAATACAATCATAGATGTTGAACTGCAAGATCTTGCGATAGACTTATCCCGACTTTCAACTCCTATACAAGGAATTGTCGTGAAATCAGATCCCCCTTTTTCAGGAGTCAATATCATCCCCACACAATCATACTATGAGATAGTCAATCCAGAGACTGTCTATTTTGAGGCTTTAGCAGATCAGACTGAAGTCGCAAAACTTCGCAATAATATGAAGGGTGTTTTAGTACTTGATCCTTATCTTGATGTTACCCTTGAAGGATTAATTCAGAATATATCATTTACTCCCCTTTCTGATGAGACAGGTACTGTGTATGCGGTGAAATTTATATTTCCCTCAAAAAATACTGATTATCGTTATAAACTGGGGATGACAGGAGACCTGACTCTCATAACCCAAAGAAAGAATGCGGTCTTATACCTCCCAATCAAATTTATCAAAACAGAAGAGGGAAAAAAATATGTGTTTCTCATGACCGACAATAAACGAGTAAAAAAATTTATTGGAACAGGGATTGAGACCGATAACCTTATAGAGATTACCTCTGAGCTGTCAGAAGGGGATATTGTGTATGATTGATTTGAAGGGTGTCTACAAAGAGTACGTATTAGAAGATGAGCAGTTTACTGCGCTTGAAAATGCGTCGCTTTCCATAAAAAAAGGTGAATTCACCTCAATTCTTGGTCCATCAGGATGTGGTAAATCAACTCTCATGCATCTTATTGGACTTCTTGATAAACCCACAAAAGGAACTATTCTCATAGATGATAAAGATGTTTCCTCTCTTTCAGATGATGAGATTTCAAAATTGCGTAATGAGTTTGTGGGATTTGTATTCCAACAGTTCAATCTCATCAACAAGCTCACTATTTTGGAGAATGTACTCCTCCCTACTGTATATAGTAGAAAAAAGCACAACTTTAATCCAAAAGAAAAAGCACTGTATTTACTTGAACGATTTGATATAAAAAATAAAGCGAACTCTTACCCCAATAAGCTCTCAGGAGGTCAACAACAACGAGTTGCTATTGCACGCGCCCTCATAAATAATCCAAAACTCATATTGGCAGATGAGCCAACAGGTAATCTTGATACCAAAACAGGGGATATTATTCTTAATTTGCTGAAAAACCTCAATAAAAAAGACAATATCACCATTGTGATAGTTACTCATGAGAAAGATGTTGCCGATAGAACTAAAAGAAAAATATATATGAGAGACGGGAAAATCATATGAATTATACTTTTTTTATACTCAAATCAGCCCTTGAAGATTTCAGGCGCAATAAATTACGCACTTTCTTAACTACTTTGGGTATTCTTATCGGTGTTTTATCAGTTATTCTGTTAATTGCTTTAACAAAGGGTTTACAAATATTTATCAGCACTCAATTTGAAGGATTGGGAAGCAATCTTATATTAGTTTTACCTGGTCGAGTCCTCAATCAGGGTAAAGGACTACGTCCTGGAGGAGGTACTTTAGGGGGTACGCGATTTGATGAAAAAGATGTCGCTCAAGTGAAAAAAATCAGCGAGGTTGAGAAAATTGCGCCTTTTTTTGTTAAAACCGTCAAAGTACAAAGTTCAACCAATACTCAAATACTAGATCTTAAAGGAACCACTCCCGAAGCTTTTGAAATCAGTCATCTTGAGACCCGATCTGGTATATTTTTTGATAAGAATGATATCCAAAAAAGAAGTAAAGTTGCCGTGATTGGTTCAAAAGCCGCAGAAAAATTATTTGGCATTGGTGATTTGGGAATAGAAAAAATAATCAAAATTGAAAATCAAAGGTATGCAGTGATCGGTGTGATAGAGCAAACCGGCGATGTAAGTCACGATTTTGATTCTGCTATATTTATGCCATACACAAGTTCATATGCATTCAATCCTGACAAAAAATTCTTTGATATTCATATCAAAATAAAAGATCGGGAAAATATCGAAATAGCCAAAGATAAGATAAAAAAAACACTGTTGAAACGATATGAAGAAGACGATTTCAGTGTCATAGAATCAACGGAGATATTAAAAACTTTTAATTCAATTTTATCCGCAGTCAGCATGTTATTGATTGGAATCGGCACTATTGCATTAATCGTCGGAGGTGTGGGAATTATGAATATCATGTATGTTTCTGTAATTGAACGTACTAAAGAAATTGGAATAAGACGAACAGTTGGGGCAACAAAAAAAGATATTTTATTTCATTTTCTTACAGAATCAGTAATTTTGGCGTTGATAGGTGGACTTGCTGGACTTTTAATTGCTTCAATCATTGTTTTTTTTGTGCAAATCATTTTCCCCGCCTCCATCACCATAAAATCTGTTATGACTGCAATCGGTATATCTTCAATTATTGGTATCATCTTTGGAGTATTTCCTGCCAAACGAGCTTCCGAACTCTCACCCATTGACGCGATACGGTATGAATAGAATAAATTAAAAGTTAAAATTGAAAAATTAAAAGTTACGATGATGGAGTGAGATAAAAATTAAAAATTAAAAGTTAAAAATTTCTATGATCGTTGATAAAGGCTAATATTTTCTCTTTGAATTTTTCCTCAGAGAATTGTTCTGCTTTTTTTCGCGCATGTATTCTCATTTCTTTATATTTTTCAGGCGATAATGATTCAAAGAGTTTTATTTTTTCAATTACTGATTCTGGTTCTAACAGGTCATAGAGAAATCCATTCGATCCATCCATCACGGTCTCGCTCAATCCTCCGCTTCTGTAGGCTATCACTGGGACTCCATATCCCATGGCTTCAACTGGCGCGATGCCAAACTCTTCATCAACTGATGCGAATAAAAATCCGTGTGCCTTCTTATATAAAAGATGCATATGTTGATCTGATATATTATTCAAAAATTCTACAGTCTCACCTGCAAGAGAGCGCAAATAAGTCTCGTCGCGACCAGTGCCAACAATTTTTAAGTGAAACTTATGTTGATTGGCCGAATGTATAAGAATCTCAATATGTTTTGCGCGGGCTAAACGAGAGACAGTGAGATAAAAATGGGGTGATTTGGAATTTAGGATTTCAAATTTAGAATTTATTTCTACGGGAGGGTAGATGACTTCAGAATCGCGACGATAGAATTTTGTAATCCTTTTTTTTGTTTCTTCAGAATTGGCTATAAAATAATCCACTCTTTGTGAGGATAAATAGTCCCAGATGCGAAGATCATGGTTTATCACATTTCCGTACATTTTCACAGGCCAATATCTCTGCCATTCTATCGCAGTCTCATATCCATACAGATACCGCGGTGGATGATGCAGATAACAGATATGAAGAGTCTCAGGACGAGTGACAATACCCTTTGACATATATGAGCCAGATGATGAAATAACAAGATCGTATTCTGAAAAAGTAAATGGTTCCCATAAAAGGGGAGTGATAAAACGAAAAGGTGAATACAGATTTTTTAAAAAAGGTACTTTGTCGGCCCATGAAGTGATAATACGCCAATCTTTGAATAAATCCGCATGAATTCCTAATTTTTTTGGGCTATAAAAAGAAGTATAAAGAGGAGCGTCTGGAAAAATTTTTTTCAAAGCTACCAGCACTCGTTCAGCTCCTCCAAACTCCTGCAGTTGATCATGTACCAATGCGACTTTCATACTATGAATTGTAGCATACTCAATTGAAACAGAGCAAAAAATACTTGACTTATTGCAACTTATTTGCAATAATAACCTTGTGGAAACAAAAAAAGAACTGTATAGAAAACTGAAACAAAATGGATATAGATTGACACGACAGCGTCTGTGTGTATTAGATATACTACTTCATTCTCCTCAAAGTGTAGAAAAAATTCATCAACGACTGATTGAAAAAAATATAAAGATACATAAGGTTACTCTCTATCGTATTCTTGATTTATTTGCACAATTTGGATTTGTAGGGAATACACACCTGAAGGGAAAAACAAAACACTACGAATTACATTCCCCATTGCATCACCACCACCTTGTGTGCAACACATGCGATACAGTTGAAGACGTCTCATTGAGAGAAGATCTTTTATTAAAAGAAGTAAAAAGAAACACTGCGTTTCGTATTGATTCTCATCATTTAGAATTTTTTGGAGTCTGTGCCAAATGTCAATAAAAAAAAAGCGTGTTCTTATTATCCTCGGCTTTTTTTTCGTATGCTTGTTGGTCATTGTTTTAATGAGTTATTTTCTCAATAGAAATAAGATGCAAAAAACTTCTCAAAGATCAACACAAATCAAAGTGACTACTTCTTTTTATCCACTTTATTTTTTTGCTACTGAGATAGGTAAAGAGTATATACAAGTCAACAATCTTACTTCTTCAGGTTCTGAACCGCATGATTACGAACCAACAGCTCAGGATATGCGACGCATTGAAGAGAGTAATTTACTTATTGTGAATGGCGCAGGTCTTGAGCCATGGATGAGTAAACTACAACGTGATTTAATTAATAATCCTATTGAAATACTTATAATGGCAGAACATATCACTATACGTAATGTGGATGAAAAGGGCAAAAAAATACAAGATCCGCATATATGGCTTGATCCTGTATTGGCGCAAAAGGAAGTTGCGATAATTACTCAAGCGTTGGTTAAAATAGATCCTTCCCATGCCCTTTCGTATGGTGCAAACAGCACAATCCTTACGGAAAAATTACATACATTAGATCAAGAATTTACACATGGATTACAGAGTTGCTCACAAAAATATGTCGTTACCTCACATAGGATATTAGGATATGTATCAGATCGATATCAACTAAAGGAAATTGCTTTGCAAGGGATTATTCCTGATGAAGAACCATCACCTCAAAAATTAGCAGAAATAAGTATGTTTGCCAAAATAAATAATATTCGTTTTATTTTATTTGAAAATCTGATCAATCGCCGAGTCGTAGATACGATTGCGCGAGAAGTAGGAGCGCAAACACTTATGTTTAATCCACTTGAAGGATTAAATCAAGAAGAAAAGCAAAGGGGAGCGGATTATTTTTCTATTCAAAGAGAAAATCTAGCACAGCTTCGCATTGCACTTGAATGTCAATAGTTTAAGTTACGCACTGTGATGTCATCCCGAACTCGTTTCGGGATCTTAAGTGTAATATTCACAGATGCTGAAATGAATTCAGCATGACAGTATCATTATGAGGTGATGAATCAATAATTATGAAAAACACAATTGTTACACTTGATCATATAGATTTTAGTTATCATTCAGAATTGATTTTGGATGATATCACCCTTTCAGTCAAAAGAGGAGATTTTGTTGGTTTGATTGGCCCGAACGGTAGTGGAAAAACAACGTTATTGAAAATCATGATTGGATTATTGAAGCCAACTCAAGGAAAAGTGAGGATTTTCAATCAACCGTTTACTCTTTTTTCCGATTGGAAAAAGATCGGATACGTACCCCAAAAGGCTGGACTTATCGCACTGCGATTTCCTCTGACGGTTGAGGAAGTGGTAGGTATGGGTGGAGTCAATCCAGTAGATATCCAAAACGCCCTGAGGATAGTTGATATGGAGGAAAAAAAGAAAAAGTTACTGATGGAACTTTCAGGAGGCCAACAGCAAAGAGTTTTTATTGCGCGTGCATTAGTATCAAAACCAGAACTATTGATATTAGATGAACCGACCGTTGGCATTGATATCAATTCTCAAGCAAAACTCTATAAACTACTGAAAGAATTAAATCAAAAAATGGATTTAACTTTGATTTTAGTATCCCATGATATGGATATTATCAGTCATGAGGTAAAAACAATTGCCTGTATTAATAGGCGATTATTGGGTTATGGTAAATCCCAAGAAATTTTGCAGGGAGATTTTATAGAAAAAACATACGGTAAACATGCACGATTGGTAGTACATACGCATTAAACTATGTTTGAAATATTTCAGTACAGTTTTATGGTTAGGGCTTTCATCGCAGGTTCAATTATCGCCATTATAGCTCCTCTTATTGGTAGTTTTTTAGTGATAAAGCGGTTTTCGCTCGTGGCTGATACTTTAGCACATATTGCATTAACCGGCGTGGCAATTGGCATACTCACGGGGATACAACCCTTAATTACTACGATCACCGTTACCATACTTGTTGCAATTCTTATTGAACGGATTCGCACGCAAAAAAAAATACCAGGTGAAGTAGTGCTTGCGATATTCTTGCCAGGGGGACTTGCCTTATCAATCGTCATAATGAGTTTTGCGCACGGCTTTAATGCTGATTTTTTTAATTATTTGTTTGGCAGTATCACGACTGTGCAACCGCAAGAAATATGGTTGATGTTATTTTTAGGAATAGGTGTTATCACCACAATCGTATTACTCTATAACAAGTTTTTGTATGCATCGTTTGATGAGGAAAGTGCACGAGTGAATGGCATACCGGTTGGATTGATCAATCTGACTCTTATGTTTCTTACCGCAATCATTGTATCTTTATCAATGAAGGTGATAGGTATTCTTCTTATTGGAGCATTAATGGTCATTCCAATAACGACTGCAATGCAAGTGAGTAGAAGTTTTAGACAGAGCTTGGTACTCGGAGTTTTTTTTGCATTTATCGCTGTTATCTCGGGACTTTTCAGTGCTTACTATCTTAACCTTCCCGCAGGAGGTGCTATAGTGCTTATCTCGTTGGGAATATTTGGATTTGTTGGTCTTGTTAAAAAACATTCATAAATGTAGAATGTACATTCCATATGCAAAAAAACAAAAAAATCATATCAATTATTATTCCAGTATACAATGAAGAAAATTACATTCTTCAAACCGTGCAAAAAGTAATAACATCAAATGCGCTTGGTTTTGAAAAAGAAATTATTATTGTTGATGATTGTTCAACTGACAAGACTGTTTCGCTTGTTAAAAAATTTATTGCAAAAACTACTCACAATATACAATTAATTGAAAAAAAGAAAAACGAAGGCAAAGGAGGGGCGCTTAAGCTTGGTTTTTTAAAATCAAGCGGTGATATTGTTCTTATTCAAGACGCTGATCTTGAATATAATCCTAATGAGTATCCCACGCTTATCGCTCCTTTTATCACTCATAATGCCGACGTGGTCTATGGATCGCGATTCATAAGTGATAAAACCCATCGTATACTTTATTTTTGGCACTCTGTGGGAAATAAAATGCTCACTACTTTTTCCAATATGCTCACCAATCTTAACTTAACCGATATGGAGACTGGATATAAGGTTTTCAGGGGAGAGATTATTAGGTCTATTGTGCCTCATCTTAAAGCTCAGCGTTTTGGTTTTGAGCCTGAGATCACGGCGCGCATAGCAAAAATTAAAGGTATTGCAATCTATGAAGTGGGTATTTCCTATCAGGGAAGAACATACGATGAAGGAAAAAAAATAGGCTGGAAAGATGGTGTTCGTGCTATTTTAGAAATCATCATATATAATCTTTTTTCTTCTTCATAATATTTTTTATTACTTCTATCGTAGGAGTCCATTGATAAATGAGTAGTACATAAAATCCCGGGATCAGATGAAGTACGAGTCGATCAAAAGAAGTAAGCACTTGCCAATCAAGGGGCACACGAGTAATCGCATAAATGAGTGTGTATGCGCCAAGTTGAGCTATCAGCACCAAAGAAGGAATAAGTGAGCGTATTTTCTTTCCCGCGATTAAAAACGTATATTCTACAACAAATAAAAAAAAAGATGGAATAAGCATCACCCCATACTTGCTTGCGTTGATAATTTCATTTAAGTAAAGATTGAAAATAAGCTTTACTCGCGATACCATAGTGTGATATAACTGAGCGTTATGGAGGTATGAGTCTGTTTCTATATGATTTAAACGTATAAAATACTGCCATAAGACAAGGGGCAATAAAACAAGGATGGATACTGTAGTTATCGTTAGAATTCTTTTTAAATTCAATTGACGGATATGATGGCGTGTTTGATTGAAAAAGAGCAGGAACAAGGACAGAGTATTAATAATAATAAAAAAAGCAATACCTTCATTTTTTATGGTTGCCCCTAATCCACTGATAATAAAAATAAGCGCATGATATTGTAAGGAATGAATACTTTTTTCTTTACTACATATGTATGTACATAAAATAACACACAGGGTAAATATGAAACTTAAGGGAATATCGGCAAAGCCATTATGAGCATAAATAATCATATAGGGAAATATAAAAAGACTTATCACAATCAAGAAAATAGTCAGTGAATAAAGTGTGCGTATCCGCTCTCTGAAAAAACCATAAGAAATAAACACCAGGTTAAGGTAAAACAGAGAGATATACAATTGTACTGCTTGATCATTGACTCTACCAATCAGAGTATAATATCCCGCAATCAGGAGAGGAAAGCCAATGGGATATGCTTTATTCGCATAGTAAAAAAGAGACTGATCATTGAAAAAACCAGTGTTCCATACTCCCTCTGCATAAAAAAACGCTTTTGCCTTCAGAAGCCATATGGCAGTTGAATCCCAATCGATAAGATAAGAGAAAAGCGCGTTTTTGAGCAAGGGAAAAAAGAAAATAAGAAAAAGAATACACATGATGAGAGTTATTTTTCTCCTTTTATCAAATACGACTTTTATTCCAGTCTTTTTTTTATACACTGCTATCAGGAAGATAATTGACAGAAAAGCATACAAAATAAAGACATTAAACGGAGTAACGATTACAAGTTTGTTTATAAACGCAAGCACATAAAAAACGACAACTCCAACAAAATTACCTAAAGCCCACGCAAGTCCGAAATGTATAAAGAACGAATGTTTTTTCAACACAGAAGGAAAAAAGAAAAATAATGTAGTAAAACCAATGCTATAAAAAATGAATATATATAAAAAAAGATATAAAAAATCGTGTTGCATAAAGTTTATTCAATGACTTGATAGACAAAAAAATCATCTTCTTTTCTTCTGTTGATCCGCGCGAGGTCTTTTTTTTTCATGACAATGTTCTTAAGTTTTGGATTTTCAAGATTCAGTAGTGCGAGCTCAAAATCAGAAATAATAATCTGATTTTTACGTGGTTTCAGTGGTAAAAAATCATTGAGAGAATGGGGTATGAGTAAGTGAGGATAAAAATAATAATTCATCATAATGGTCAGCTCATGGAGATATTGTGCATTAAGTGCATTTGTTTTAGTGCGAATAAAAATGATATTTTTCTCTGGATTTTTTATATTTTTT
>CAYJVA010000010.1:0-16966 GCA_964373465.1 uncultured Gammaproteobacteria bacterium | reverse complement strand
ATAATGGTAGCTATGATTTTGATATGATTATTGAGTTTTGGCCACAGAGATTGTTTGGATTTATGCTTTTCATAAGTAGTACCTCTTATTTTATAGTTTTATTCTATATATGTTCTCGAAAATCATAAAAAGAATTATTCGTATAACTATTTTAATATCGCTTAGCACGCTAATGTTTTACTTATATTTTTTAAAGGTGAATAATAAATTACCAAAATTATTGATACAACCATCATCAAATAAAGAAACAAATTCTCAAGAATATAATATTAATAGCATTGATACAACTCTATTAAAAGATAACACTGAAAATTATTCATACCCAACAGTCAATATTCATCCAAATAAAAAAATTTATTTGTTTATTTACTTAAAAGAGCTATGGGATTTGAAGAATAATAATTACGACAATTTATTCATGGCTAATAAAAGAATTGCAGAACTTAAAAAATGGGGAAACAGTATCCCTGTTTCTAAGGAAAATAAAACTTTAATTTATACAGAGAGCTTGTGGAAAATAAACAAACCTCAACTTAAATTTGTTTTTCTATATCAGTATTTCAACTCATGGAAAACTATATTAACAAGATATGAATTTTCTATTATGAATTATTTACTCAAACTATCACTTGACCAATTTTCCGACAAAGTTTATATAGAAAAACTAATTGATCTCAAAAATAATATTTCCTTCAATCAAAAAACTATAAATATAACAATTAACAATTTATCTTTACCTAAAGACAAAAAAGTAATTTTAAAGAATTTTTCAAATCAAGTATTTAAACAACTATAAAAAAAAATTAATGAACATCTCCCAAATAATGATCCCGATCTTATTGTGTATCCACTATATGCAATTGCTCCTAACAATAGATCATGGATCTATAATATATATTTCTCCTCATCTTTTCCACTTAATAAGAATAATACTATTTTAAAACTAGGAAATAAAGATTATTTCCCCATTATATCTCAATTACCCGATACAGGAGAACAAAAAATAGTTTTCAATAGCATTCAAATTAACTCATCAAACACTTATATTTATATGAAAATATCAAGCTTAGCTAGTTTTTCAAAAAAATGGTCGCTTTCAAAAAAAAATCAATATTCATTATTTTTTACACTGTCAAAAAAAATAAATGAACCCACTGTATATCTATTTAATTTGCCATATAGAGTTAAACTAATACAACTTGAAAATAACAATAAAATACTTTTTAACGAAGTTCCATCAATTTCTTCTTCTGGAAAAAAATATTTTCTAAGAAAGCTACCATTAACCAATAAAAATAATAAGTTTGGTTTTACTCTTTCTCTATTTTCTAATACTCAATTGACCCAAACAGAACTATCAAAAATCAGATATACCATCAAACCAAACATCCAACAACAACTGACCATAAAAAAAATAAAACCAATATATAGCCAAAATAACGATACCTCTTATCAAAAAAAAAATAATTACATATTTTTATTTGTGGTAGTAGTATTAGTATTTTGTTTTATTATCTATATAACCTATAAACTTTTTAATAGAATAAATATCACTTATTATGGTTATTTTTCTTTACGCGGTATCGTCGGGGTTATTTTAAAATATAGTAAAATTGTTAAGTATCCTTTTTTATTCTTTTTCTGCATAGGTTTAATTTTTGATGTTTTCTATCTTAAAAGTCATGATTTGTTGGTCATTTCTATGCTTATTTTTTTTTGGGGGATTATCTCAATAGGATACAACCTATCAGCTCATTTCAATTTCTTATTTTCTTTAATATTGTTATCTCTAAGCGCTTTTCAATCAATAATTAACGATCCTAACTGGAAGGCTGAAAAGTTAGCATTATGGTCATATCTATTTTTTTGTTACGGGTTGATTTATCTCATTATTAATAATTTAATTCGACAAAAAAAGCCTGTTTGCTATAAAAGTTTTCTTATTATTTATACATCTAAAAAAAATTCCCTCTTTTACTTTTTAAAATATATTATGAAATCTGGCAAAAAAGTTTTTTGTGCAAAAAAAATTTTCAAAAAAACTGTTTTGTACATTATTATATTTTTCATAATATCCATTTGGCTATTTGTTTTCCCAAAACTAGGTACTATAGCTAACTCTGATGGTTTTTGGGGTATAAATGCATACAATTATTTAGAAAAATCAATGTATACATGGTATGACATGCTCAATGGAGGAGTGTATTCTGCATCTCCTTATATCTATGGTTATTCTTTAGCTACCTTGCTTAATATGCTCAACGTTTCTTTTTCAAACCCAGGAATTATTTTATTAGTAATGTTTGGAATATGGATAGTCATTTATAGGTTAACTTTACTTATTCTCAATATAGACATAGACGATTGGAAGAAATCTTCAATAGTACTAATCTTGTCATCTTTTATCCTCGCAAACGAAATGTTTAGAGTATTTCTTATTGCCAACATTACAATCGTATGGGGTATTTTTTTTATGTTTTTAACTATTTATCTATATTTACTTTATTTTTATAACAATCAATTGAAATATTTAATAATTTCAGCTTTCAGTATAAGTTTTTCACTCATAGACTTTCACTCTGGTCTTCTTGCAGGAATATTTATTTTCTGTTTCACGCTAATAAATATATTCATAAGTTTAATTTCAGGAAAAAGAAATAGTATCTCACCAATCAAAAAAATATTTATTTTTGCATTATTTACCCTACTATTAAATAATCATTGGATTATCAACAATATCTATAATGAGAAAAACTATTATGGAAACTTAAAACAATATACACAAAACAAATCAAGCACAAATACCATACTAGAAGCATATAATAGTTATAACAATTTAGCAGCTAATTTAATATTAACGACTAAAAATTCTTTTGTAAAAAACGGATTTTATTATATAGATATTGCCTTTTCTTTTTTTATAATTTTGCTTTCCTATTTATCTTTATATTATATTAAAAGAGAAAATAATAATAAAAAGGTTATTTATTTTGCTCTTTTTTTAATTATTTTTACATCGTTTTCATTTGGACCAAAAAATCCTTTAGGAATATTTACATTTCTGTGGAAGAACGTGCCTGGATTTATATTGTTTAGAGACTTTTTTAAATTCCATAGACTACTTGTTCTCTCGTATATCATACTATCTTCATATACCGTCATCAGCTTTATAAAAAGCAAAAAAAAATACTATCGATTTATTATCGTCTTATTGCTCATATGCATGTCTTATAAATTATATTATTTAAGTAAATTTTCACTTTACCATCCATTTCGTATACCTCCATATTATATGAAACTGCAAAATTATTTATCAAAAAATAAAGTAGATAGTCATATAACTATTATGCCAATTTTAAGCACTCATCAAGTATATGATTGGCCAGGAAAATTATATTATGATATTCAGGATCCTGTACGATATTTCTCTCCTCAACCAATTTATGTAAATACAGCAATTTTTACAGAAACATTTAATGATCTAGTAAACAAGAAACTTGTTCTATATCTGGCCAACAAACAGTTTGATCTTTTTCTCAAGCTAACAGCTATAAAGAATATTCAACTCATCATAATAAGAAACGATCTTGATAAGACCTTTATCAAACAAAAACTATCCACAGAATTTTTGTATTCTGAATTCCTTGATACAAACACTCTTAATCAAAACGCACAAGCTAATTTAACTAATAAAGTTGATTCTCTTGGAAAACTGAAAATCTACAAGCTTAAACCTTCTTTATTTTTACCTCACTTTTATATTCCAAACACAGTGTATTACTATGATAATTACGAAAAAGATTTTTTTTACTCTATGAGTAAATTAGCTATCAATTTAAAGTCAAGCGTTTACTTCAAAAACCAAAACGACGACGATAAGTTAAAAATTCTTACAAATATGATACCGCCTTCACAACCACCCATCGTTGAATTTAAAAAAATTAATCCTACCAAATATAGAGTTGTTATTCATCAAGCTACTACTCCTTTTCCACTTATATTTAGCGAATCTTATCATGAAGGATGGAAAGCTTATATCGTAAAAAACACAAAATCTTTATCCACATTTAATTTGAACTCATATAAAGTATTTATTAATAATGAAGATGATCAAGCGTCAAAAGAAGAAGTGATGGAATTTATCAAAAATAATTTAATTAGTACTCTCGGATCACAAAATTCTATTAATTTTATCTCTAAAAATATGAAAGGAACAATTCAAAACGATAATTTATCTGATGGACATTTATTTGAAGCGTGGTTAACCAAACCATTAGATCAACAAACTCATTTACAAGTAAATGGCTATGCAAATTCATGGTTTATTAATCCTAAACAACTTTGCTCTTCTTCGTTTTGCAGAAAAAATAATAATGGTAGCTATGATTTTGATATGATTATTGAGTTTTGGCCACAGAGATTGTTCTTGATTTGCTTAATTATTTCGCTTGTAACTATAATAGGGAGCATCATTTATTTATCAAAAAAATCAAATGTTAAAAAAGATAAGTAATAATATTACACTGAGAAAAATAGGTTTTTTTTTACTCATAATCTCACTCTTTATCTTAACAAAGAAAATAGACACTTTTACTTCTATTTTTTTAAATAACTTCTTTATTATTATATTTATACTATTGCTTATATTGATAAACCTATCTAAAATTATCTTTAACATACTAATTGTCATAATTGCTTTATTTTTCTTTACATTACCTTTATTGATAATATTTGAATATAAAACTGCCGCAGAAAGTTTAGCGCTTTTGGTTTACTTAATTTTTTTTGTAGCAACAATTCATATTGTAATATTAACTTGTAAAAAAGTCTAATTTGCTACATAATTGTATATGATAAAAAAGAAAAAATTTATTTACATATTTCTAATTTTGATTTTAGTATTTAGTTTTTTTTTAAGATTTTATAACATTAAATACAATCATCCATTTTGGGTAGATGAATATAGTAGCGCAAATCAAGCAAGACTCATTCTCAAATATGGAATAAATTTATTTCAAAATTCCACTATTTATTTTGAAAAAAACAATATTCTCACACATACTATTATTGCATTATTTTTTGACTCATTCGGACAAAAAGAGTGGATTGCACGACTACCTTTTGTTCTCATAGGCTCTATAATCCCTTTATTTGTTTTTATTCTTGCAAAAAGAATATATAATGTTCAAACTGCTCTTTTAGCTTCATTATTCACTACGTTTTCTTATTTTGAAATTACCTGGTCACGACAAGCGCGCGGATATATATTACTTCAATTATTTGTTTTGATAACGATTTTATTTTATTTCAGATTACAAAAAACTATACCTCAATTCAAACATTTTAAATTCTATCATTTTATGAATCTATCAATTTTCATGTGTGCTATTTTTTTAGGTCTTATTACTCATGCTCTTTTTATAATTTTTTTAGGAGCTTTAGTTCTTGATATACTTATGTTTAATCGTGATATTATTGTAGGATTATCAAAAAAATTTTATTCTTATATTTTCTTAATACTGATTTTATTTATATTGATTAAATCAGAGCTATTTCTCGCTTTTTTCCATTCTTTTACCTCCTATCACAGGATAACTAATAACTTCTGGTATTATCACTCTTTTTTATGGAGAGAATATAGTCTCTTTATTTTTTTATCTCTATGCGGATTTTTAATAAATCTTTATACAAAAGAAAAAAAATCAAGTGTTCTTTTTTTGTATATAATTTTTCTATTATTATTTCTTTCTTTTTTCTTTTCTGCTTATACATCACGATATCTATTGTCAATTTTCCCTCTTATTTTTATTCAGACAAGCTTTACAATCACTTATATAACTGACACGATTTTAAAGCGACAAAAAATCAATCAAAATAAATATAAATTAATATCTAATTTCGTGTCTATCCTTTTAACATTATTCATTATTTTAAATGGAAACAAGTTCGTGATAAAACCAAAATCTTTTTACTCAGTTAATCATGATTTTAGAGAAATAGCACTCATAGATTATCACAAAGTATATAACCTAATAAAAACGAAAGGACACTTATATGAAGGAAAAACCGCAGTCATAGATACTTGGCACGACAGACTATTTTGGTATCTTGGACAAGAATATCAGCCAGCGTATATATTGCGTTGGATGAATGAACAGGAACTCATAAACGGTCTTCCAAAAAAGACAAACTTTATTTATAATAATAATGGAGAAAAAATACTTCCTTTTCATGCAAATCTTAAATTTATAGGAGAGTTACCAGATCTTCAGAAAGCAATGAAA
This sequence comes from uncultured Gammaproteobacteria bacterium, assembly GCA_964373465.1. Lineage (GTDB taxonomy): Bacteria > Patescibacteriota > Microgenomatia > UBA1406 > HO2-37-13b > DATDVH01. The sequence continues at coordinate 10,682 of CAYJVA010000010.1, read as the reverse complement.
AAATACCCCAAAGGATTTATATTTATTGACGACTCGTCACTTCCCAAAGATGTCATAGACTATGCAGAAAAGCATTTCAAAAAAGAACTCTATCTTGACCATTATCCCTTAGACGACAACCCCTATTCTATCTGGCCTGCTACACTATACTCATGGGGGATATGATAGTTGAAAGTTATAAAGCTTATAAAGTTGGTAAAATACTTTTCCTTAACTTTATAACTTTATGAACTTTATAAACTAAAATGCTTACTCATTTATTCATACGTTCCAGCATTTATTTCGGAGGACTGGCACTAAGCAAAATACTCAATGTAATCATTTTTATTCTCTTTGCACGCGCCCTCCAACCGAAGTTATTTGGCGAATTTGTTTTGTTTATCACATTCGTACAATTAACAACTTTTATAGCTGATTTTGGACTGACGCAGTGGTATCAAACAAAGGCGCATCAAACAAATAAACAACGCTTATTGAACCAAGTTCTTATGACACGTCTCATTACTCTGAGTATATCAATGTTATCAATCACAACAATTCTCATACTCACACATACTTTCTCATTAGAGATAATCTTTATACTTTTGGCGACTTTAATACCCGAGGCTCTTCTTCTCCTGACTGATGGATTTTATCTGGAAAACAAACAACCGTTCATTATATCCCTAAAAAATATCAGTAAAGTAGGTATTCCTTTAGGAGGATATTATTTAATACATAACCATTTTTCTCTTCAGTCTGCTGTATTTCTCTATTTCCTTGGATCATTCATCACATGCGTATTATTTTTTCCACGTATACCCATGAAGTTATATTTTTCTTTTTCTCACACAGTAAACATACTTAAAAAATCTCTTGTATATGCCTTATTGACTTTGACCTCCTATACCTACTCAAGAGGGGATTCCCTCATCATTCGCTATACGCTTAATAATGTGGCGCTCAGTATGTATAGCATCTCATATAGGTATCTTGAATCCTTAAGTCTTCTCCCAACCGCCCTTATGCATAATCTTTTTCCCATCTCTGCTCAGAAAAAGGGTTTAACCGCATCTCACATAAAAAAAATCATCTTTCTTATGACTGTTATCGGTTGTGTAGTTGGATTTTTCATATTTTATAATAGTCAACTTTTGATTGTAGGACTTTTTGGAAAATCGTATCAACAAGCTGTTCCTGTAATGCACATATTGAGCTTGGTACTTATATTATTTTTTATCAACGCACCCATAGCAACTGTCGTACAAAGTTCATCGCATCTCAAACAGTTTCTTCCCTTTGGGATAGCTAACACTCTGGTAAACATCATCTTAAATCTTATTTTTATCCCTCTTTATGGTATAGTCGCAAGCGCATGGATTATGCTCATCACAGAAAGTGTCGGTCTGATCATCAACATAGTTTTTATAAAAAAAAGATATAATATATCTGCATGAAAAAGCACATAACAGTAGTTATCGTTCATTGGAACACCCCGCTTACTCTTGAAAAACAACTTTCAAATTGTATAAATGATCAAAATGATTTGCAGATAATTGTAGTAGATAACGCCTCAAAAAGTTCAATCTCATGGATTAAAGAAAAATTTCCTTTTATAATACTTATAGAAAACAAAATTAATTATGGATTTGGATCAGCCTGCAATAGAGGCGCGCTTGAAGGAAAAGGCGAATGGCTTTTATTTCTCAATCCAGATGTTGAAATAAATTCTGCGCGAATTCGCCAGTTGATATATAATGCAGAAAAAAATAAGTATGATGCGATCTCTCCTTCAACTCATAAAAAAGAATACAATAAACCTATTCCGTCAGTGCTTTCATTACTTGCCGAATTTACACCACTTGGCAAACTTTTACCTTTAAGACTTTTCACTTTAAAAACTCTTACAGGAGGGTGTTTGCTCATCAAAAGATCAGTTTTTTTTTCCCTTGGCGGATTTGATGAACGATTTTTTCTCTGGTTTGAAGACAGCGATCTTTCTTTTCGTCTGGTTAAAAATAAGTATAAAATGGGAAGAATTCAGTCATCAATACTTCACAAAGGAGGGGAGTCTTTTAAGTCGCTTGATGATCAATATAAACGTGATATTTTTTTTCACTCAATGAATATATACGCAAAAAAACATTTTAATTTTTTGGGCCGATGTATGGTTTGGCTCATCAAAAAAAAATATTCGTCTCGAAAAATCCTTCCAATCATCGGAGATCATACATCAATCACCATCCCAAATATGAAAGCACTGCTACTTTCTCATTTTTTTTCTTATAACATCCATGGCCTTGGAGAAATTGACGAGCTGATCATCGTCTCAAGCGCAATAGATAACAAAAATGTATGGAAATGGAGAAAAGCATATCCGACTGTTCGCTTTATACCCATTGAAACAAATCGTGGTTTTGCATCAACTGTTAACATAGGACTTTCAGTCTCAACAGGATCATGGATAGGCACCATTAATGATGATGTAGTATTACAAGAAAACTGTATCTCAATATGTCTCTTATACAAAAATAATACTGCAGGATCCCTCAATCCCATTATCTACAAAAAAAATAACACTATAGAAAGCGCCGGAATAATTATTCTTAAAAAAGGAAAAGCAGTGCCATGCACTTCACTTCCCCGTCAAACTACTTCTTTCACAACTGATGTGTCAAACGGAGCGGCAGTGATATATCAAAAAAGCGCATTGAATGAAGTCGGACTTTTTGACGAACGTTTTGGATCATACCTTGAAGATATTGATCTGTCCTTGCGGTTAAAAAGAAAGGGGTATACAAATAGAGTCGCAACACAATCCAGCATCATTCATTACGGACAGTCAACCTCAAAGCACTCGCTCGGAAGAAAAAAGAGATTCTACGATGCACGAAATTGGATCTATGTAATAATAAAAAACTGGAGTATGTATGATTTGATACGATACTCGCCAGATATATTACTTGAAAGATTGAAAAACCTCTGGGGGATAGCTCAATAGTTATCTTTTTCTTCCCAAGGGAAACTCTGCGATAATTTTTCGACACGTGCAGAAATTACCCAACTGACAAAGGTAAATTGTATCAACCGTAAATTGAAGAGGTAAGTGGTCAGCTTTTAACTGATCGGCAGGACCTGCGCCAAGCGTGATATGCGGATGAAAGTTATCTTTACTATGATGAGTTTTGAATGATCCTACATAATCATAGACCGCTTGTACTATTGCTCCGTTTGATTCAGGAAGAAAATATTTTGACACTGGCTTTTCAACTGGCACATTCGGCATAGTATCAACCAAAGAATTATGTAATTTCTTAAGCGATTCATTTTTTTCAATACTCAGTCCATAAAAATAATGGCCTTCAAAGGGCTTTACTCCTCTTGATATGCTTTTTACGGTAATTAATAATGGCTCAACTTGAGAAACTACTTGTTCTATAATCTGTTTTGTAGTCATCACATCATCAATGTAATTCATAGATAAAGAAATATGCGGTAAATAATCTTTCTGATTCAGTACGATAGGAGAACTTTTCTCTAATTGTTCACTGAGAGAAATAGCATATTGACTTACTTCTTGCGAAGTAATAATAACCACATCAACCGCCATAATTTCTTTTTCTTTTTGCTCTTTCATAGGATTTTGTTCTTTCATATAAAAATGAGTTTTAATTTTTAACTTCTTTTGATCAAAAGAGTTGTACATCCGCGCTCAAAAGGAATTTCCAAATCATTGCGGGGCGAATCGCCCACAAATAATATGTTTTCTTTTGTCACCATATACCCAAGATTTTTTTTCAACTTCATGAAAACCATTTCAAAAAAGCGAGGATCTGGTTTATCTATTGGATCTCCAAAAAAAGCCTCGTTAAAATGAAAAGGAAATTTTTCAAATCTTTTGCGTTTATACGCGTATGAGACATCAGGATCATAGTCAAATGAACAATCTTCATTCACTTTCATTATACTATCACTCCCACTCATCAAGAAAAAAGGTTTGGATTTTTTATGTATCGTGTCAATAAAAGATTGTGCATCAGGATAAAGCGCTTCAATCTCTCCCACAGCAGACCAATAGGCGTCACGACCACGTTCTATCAATTTTTTATTAATACCTATACCCAATCTATCAGCAACAATCGCTATCTCTACTTCACGGCTAAATACTTTGATCCCATGAGTATCTATAAAAGAACTCTGAAGTGCTTTTATTTTATTCATTAAAATAGTATAAGCTCTTCTGTACACCCACGTCTCAGTAAGTGGTTTGCGCTGTCCTTCAAGAGTAAGACGAAATAAATATTCAACTTCATCGGCAAAATATTGACCAAAAAGATCAGCAAGTCTTTTTTGACCCTCTTGATGCCCTTTTTCAAAATTAACTAACGTATAGTCAACATCTGAGACAACTACAGAAGCCTGATCTATTAGACGTTCAACAATCGGATTTTCTTGTGGATTCAACGAATTAGTTTTAACCCATCTTTCATTTTCTCGTAATTGTTCCATATGTGATTGGTGGTATTATACCATAAAAAAGAAATGAAACCTTTTTCTTATCTGTTATACTTTTTCATATGTTATTATTTGATTCTTTATCCATTATCATAAAGTTGACGCAAAACCAAATGGCAGGTTTAGGAAATGCCATGCCCGCCTGCCGTCGGGCAGGCTGAACTTGTCCACGCCTTTGGCGGGATCCTCCGCAGACCCCGCAAAGCGTGGATAAATTCGGGATGACAAATAGGACATTTCGTTTTTCACTGACTATACATATTGACAAAAAAAATATATTGTGCTAATCTAAGAACCATACGTTACAAAAATGGTAACCTGTAGTTCTTAAATCACATGAAAGACAATATTCTGCTTGCTTTGTATAAGAAACAACAAACAGTATTTACGTTGAAAGAAATCTCACTTTTTACTCCTCACATCTCATATGCCAATCTTCGACGAAGAATACATTATGCTGTCGCTACGCAAAAACTTAAAAGAATACGACCCGGAGTATATGGAAAAGAAAACTACAACATATTGGAAGCGGTGAACAAAATCTATACCCCCTCGTATATAAGTCTTGAGACAGTGCTTGAAAAAGAAGGAATAATATTTCAACACTATACAACTATATTCGCCTGTTCATATCTTACGAGAAAAATCAGTGTTGGTTCGCATGAAGTCTATTATCGTATGTTTCAGAAAAATATTCTTCTCAACAATGCAGGAATCATTGAAGAAAACGGTTATCATAGAGCGACAAAAGAACGCGCATTTTTGGATGCAGTTTTTCTTTACAAGAATTACCATTTTGATAACCTTCACTCGCTTAATTGGGAAAAAATATCCGATATAAAGAAAATCTATCAAAGCAGTATTTTTGAAAAAAGAGTAGAGGAATACTATGATCAACAAAAATAAACATAAAATCACACTTATCCATATACTAAAAGACATCTATGCTGATCCGACATTACGCCACGCGCTTGGATTCAAGGGAGGCACTGCTCTTTTTCTTTTTTATGATCTACCACGTTTTTCTATAGATCTAGATTTTAATCTTACAGATATAAATCAAAAAGATGTCATCTTTGAAAAAATAAAAAAAATTTTACTTTCATACGGAAATCTTTCTGAATCAATTATTAAAAGAAACACCATTTTTTTTCTTTTAAGTTACGGACATGAAGAAAAAAAGATTAAGATAGAAATATCAACACGGGAACATACTCGGTCATTTGAAGTAAAAAACTATTTAGGCATTCCAATACGTGTCATGAAACAAGAAGATATGTTTGCTGAAAAATTATCTGCTCTTTTGACACGTACAAAATTTGCATCGCGCGATCTTTTTGATATATGGTTCATTTTACGCCAGCAATGGAATATCAATGAAGAAGTGGTCACTTCAATGACCGGTTATTCAATGAAAAATGCAATCGCTCAAGCAATAGAAAAAGTCAAAAAGATAAACAAGAATCAACTTCTACAAGGACTCGGAGAACTTCTTGATGAAAAACAAAAAATTTTCGTCAAAGAAAAACTCAAGGAAGAACTCATTTTTCACCTTTCATTGCTCAAACAAGAAGAATACCCTCACTAATTAATACAGCACCTTTCTTTCGGGAGAAGCAGATATCCTACCTTCCGCTTGAATTAACTTTGGAGACTCAATCAAATGGAGTGATGAATCAAACTCCAACTTCCATGCCTCTTCTTTACCATAGTACCATTCATCTCTCACTATGCGTATCGGGTTTTCTCCTATAAGCGTGCCGACAAGTACACGTGTCGGATCGCCATGACCCATAATGCCAATTGTTTTTCCACGCGTTTCTTTCAATATCTCATGAAATGTAGTGACTATACGATGCGTCATCTCTTCCATTGTCTCTTGATCTTCAGATCTGGGCGGTTGTGAATATACGTTTCCACCAATGTTTTCAAGTTCTTCCATTGTCACTCCGACCCATCCGGGCGACCAAACATCTCGCAATCCTTTTCGCATCCTCACATGACTTGAGTCCAGAAGAGAAAATATAATTTCCGCAGATTGAATCGCACGTCTATACGGACTGGTATAAAGCACGTCAAATCGTACTCCTTCTTTCTTTAATTTTTGAGCCAAACGCGCAATCTGTTTTTCACCCTCGCTACTCAAATGCGCATGTTGTCCATAAATAAGTTTTCTTCCTTTTTCATCAAGTTGATATTCAACCTCTCCATGACGAATAAGATATACAGTTGTATTCATTATTTTTGATCAAGTTCATTAAAAAAAATTATCGCTCGTTCAATGCTTTTTAGTAATAAATAAATAATGACTTATTATATACTAAAAAATCCAAAACGCAAATATTTTTTCGCTGACCCACCTGCAGTTTTTCAGATTGAGCTTATTAAAAAATCAACTGTCATTGCAAGGAGTGAAGCGACGTGGCAATCCCTTTTATGTTATTGAGATTGCTTCACGGAATTTATCCTAAGTGTAATCGAAGGATTCGCAATGACACAACAGTCTAAATGTCACTAAGTGTAGGTGTGTCAGTTGAACTACTCATTGAATTATTGCATTTTGTCAGTTTTCTTGAAAAACATGCCTCAAACAGAATACAGGAAAAATATAAAAAACATCGCTTGCATTGCATTTAATAAGCTATTTATTTTGTCCTTGTGTATTACGTATTTCTTGCACAACACTTTCAGTTACCTCTTTATATGCCAACTTTCCCTCACTATTTTTTTCAACAACAAAAATACCATCAACAGGAACATGAGGCAATACTATATCCATGGTATTATGATCTCCACTAAAATCAGAACTCATTATATTATGCATCCATACCTCTCCTGATATTACAAATGAAGTTTCAATTGATCCAAACTCCTCCATATCGTCAATTATTGCCTGTCTCGTCTGCTCAATTTCATTATCATCAGGTTGAATAAATTGAGCCTTGATCCTATCAGATTGTCCCAAATCAAATTGAGCTATTGTGCTGTTGTCAATATTAAATTGCGTATATACGTATAACCGAGAAACAGGAGCATAATAACGAATTGTGTACTTACATTGTTCTGTATTTATAACGCTATCCATTTGACCATTCAATCTATCAGTAGGTACTGCCCTTATATGGAAACTGCGCTCTTTCAACATATATTTTTTTAAAATAGATGGACTGTAATTTATGTATTATGTCATAAAAACATCACAATTTATTTGCAATATAAATTACAAGCACAAAAAATACAATAAGAGTTTTTACCTTTTCCACTCTTCTGTAGTTAATCCACGAAACGATTTCTTTTTTTTCAAAAAATAGTGATTATTTTTCAAAATAGATTGATAATTTACACCCCAAATATCTAAAGAGTAGGGGATAACTATAATTTTTTTTTCAGTTGCTTGTGCTATCTCGCTTATATCTTTTACAATCATATCAGGACGATAATATTTCATAGGATCAGATGAAGAATACACCATATATACTTTCTTATATTTAACGACGTCTTGTGCGAGACTTTTCCAGTCTTCACGATGAAACACCGGGTTAAAAAGATAGACAAAAGAAAGTACCCCAAATCCTGAAAATAATATTATTTTTTGCCATTTTTTTGAAGCTCCAATGGAAAGTAAAATACTCATAAACGGAAGTAGATAGAGAAATCTAAAATAAGAAAGAAGGGGAGTGAAAAAGGAAAAAATCATACCGATCAATAAAGGAGTTATGAAAAAAAATGCTATTTTTTTATTTCTTAGTCCACCAATAAAAACAAAATAAAAAACACATAAAGTCCACATACCCGCAACCATATAATATAAAGTTTTTGGATAAAAGCCTATTCTGCCAAATGAAAATTTCAGTGGAATAAGAAGAAGATTTTTTATATTCACAGTTCCTAATACAGAGTACCAATTAAGGACCATCGTCAACTGCTTTTGCGCGTTTATCCATTGGCGATAGAGAAGAGGAGAGATGAGAAAAATAAAAAATGAAATATAAAATATAAAATATAAAGAGAATCTAAACTTTCTTTTATACCATAAATAAAGAGCGGAAACAATAAAAAAAAATAAAGACCCATAGAATGTATAGAAGGATAATACTGAAAAGAGTGTGAAAAGTCCCATCTTATTTTTAAGAAGAAAATAAAAACTGGCGGTGATAAAAAAAGCCGCCATCATATACATTCGCGCTTCTTGAGAATAATAAACAATCAATGGATTAAAAAGAAAAAAAACAGCTGACCACAGACCAAAACTGTTACTTTTTATACTCCTTCCGATATGATATATGACCAATCCTGTGGCAATAGAAAAAAGAAGAGAGGGGAGTCGAAGAGCCATTTCTGAAAACCCAAAAAAAATACTCCATATTTTTAAGAATAAATAATACAAAGGCGGATGAAAATCATGAGGAGAAAAATTTTTGACAATCTTAAAGAAAGTATTATATTTAACGACGTGTGCTGTCACTGCCTCATCAAGCCAAAAAGATTGAGAGAAAGCAACGAACCTTATGAAAAAAGCGAAAAGAAAAATAAAAAACAGTTTTTTTGAATGATTACTTATCTTGAGAATATACATCAAATATTTTTTTCAATTTATCACGCACCGCCCGATCCATATCAACCCTCATAGTATTTGCAAGCGCCAAGGTGCCAAGCACGACATCAGCAAATTCTTCATACAAGTTGGTTTTATCAAATGATTCTAATTTGGATTTTCTTTGGAGCGAAAGCACTGAAAGAATGTCATTAGAAAGCTCTCCCACCTCTTCGCTCAATTTGACAGTCTTCAACAAAATATCTTTTTCCCGTTTGGTGAGTGAGACAAACTTTATACGAAGCTGTTGTTCTCTTTGACGTAATTGCTTCTGAAGCTCTTTGATTGTTAACTTTGGTTTTATTTGATGCGATTGAGATAAACTATTCATATAGTAGATATTATACAATGAAATTTGCTATAATGCGAATAGATTTTGAAATGATATAAAAAGCCCTTGTAGCTTAATTGGATAGAGCATCAGCTTGCGGAGCTGGCGGTTGACCGTTCGAGTCGGTCCAAGGGCGCAAAAAAAGTAAGGGGTCATAGTTCAATGGCAGAATAGAGGTCTCCAACCCCGCACATCATTTAGGGGATATAGTGTCAATGGTAGCATAACCGTCTCCAAAACGGTTGGTTCAGGTTCAAATCCTGATATCCCTGCATGAAAAATTTTGGCGGGGCGACTCCACCTGACCCTGCATATAAATATAAATAGTCTATTGAATTCTTAAATACTATGAATAATCAAACAGGAAAAGATCTGACGAAAGAGCCGCCTCGCAGTCCAAAAATAATCATTGGAGGATTTGCAATGCTTGCACGCACGATAGACAAGTGTCGCGCAGAACTCTGGGGGAATGTAGACGAATATCATTTTAATTGCCCCCTTGATCAAAGCTTATTTGTTTTTAAGGGCATAGATCACGAAGAATTTAAAAAATACGTCGCCGAAGGTCACACTGATGAAGAGATTGGACAATGGATGATAGATCATTGAACAGAAAAATCTGATAAAGAAATAAATGAGTGGACACAGTCTCGCCTGACTGAAAATTATAGTGCATATCCAGATAAGAAAGCTTGGCTTGAAGAAGAGAATAAACGATTGGGTCTTCCCAAAGACGGCACGCTTTTTGACTATCTTGAAGCTGATGACAAATCAAGTTTTCCCTCATCGTGCAAAGTGTAAACGAAAGACTTCCAATCACTGACACTTTTTAGCAAAATTGGTATAATAGTGAAAATAAGCGGTGGTAGTTCAGTGGTAGAATGTCTCTTTTCCAAAGAGAAGGTCACGGGTTCAAATCCCGTCCACCGCTCCAAAGTACTAAATTTTGGAGTATATCTACAAAATCGCTCGAACTTATTTTACCAAAAATTACTGAAAATTGTTAGCGTCGGCGGCTACGGCGAGGAAAAGGGGTTAAAGGGGAAAGGGAATCGCCGCAGCCGCCTCCGCATTTGCTCGCCCCGCCATTTGGCGGGGCTCGCCTCCCGCAAATTTTTCCGTGCCGGAAATAAAAAACAAAAGAGGATACACGCTTGGCCCAATCTACCCATCAGCGCGTGTCGAAATGCCCTAAATAAGGCCCGATAGTTTCCGGACCGGAAAGGAAATCCTTACCGCCATGATCCAAGCCGAAGCTCAAGG
>CAYJVA010000009.1:1109-17023 GCA_964373465.1 uncultured Gammaproteobacteria bacterium | reverse complement strand
GCCTTTTGACTTTTCAGACTTTATTTATTACACTATACCGTATGAAAAAAGAAACTGTTATTACAACTGTAATAGGTATTATTATGGGAGTAATTGTTGCGTTTGTAGTTATTTCAAGCATAAAAGAAAAAAGTGTCGCGCACAAAAAAGTCATTATTCCTGATATTACACCTCAAATAACTATTCCTGTAAAAGTTGAAAAAAAACTTTCTCTGACTATAGAAAGCCCTGAAAATGATTTAGTTACTAATCAAAATACAATAGCGATATCTGGAAAAACAGAACGGGGCGCGCTCATCATCATACAATCTCCCTATTCTGAAAAAGCTATAAAAACTACTGATCAACAATTCAATATTGATTTCCCCCTTTCTTTAGGACAAAATAACATTAAAATATCCTCATATGTCGGAACCGATGTACTTGAAAAAACATTATACATATACTATATTGAAAGCGAAAAATGATAAAAAAATATAGCATCCTATCAATCTTGACACTATCCTTATTTATTTTATTTACCGCATCAGGCATACATGCAATTGAAGATCAAAACGCAACGGAAGAACCAGCGATAGAAGCAGAAGACTCAATTAAAAATCTGAAAGATAAAATTGCTCAAAAAGTAGAGGAACTGACAAAAAATAATAAAAAAATTACTGCAGGATACATCACCAAAAAAGAGAAAGAAATCATAGAATTAAAAAAAATCGATGTTACAGATACTACTGAAATAAAAGTACTCATTGATGAGAGTGTTACTCAATTGTACTCACTTCTTTCAGGAAGCAAAAAACCTGCACAAATAAGTGAATTGAACACAGATGATTTTATTATTGTATCTGGACCATTTATTGATAATACTATTAATGCAAATGCTCTTTATAAAACTCAGGATTATGAAGTAAAATCCGGAAAAATCACTGATGTGGATAAAAGCGACTTTTCCATCACCTTACTCTCTACAGAAAAAGAAGTCTACACACTTGATATTGAACAGTATACAAAACAGCTACAAATGAACAATGATACTCTGGCTATCACTCCCATAGGTTTTTCCAAACTTAAATCTGGAGACACTATCCATTTTTCAATCAAAAAAAGAGTAAACAAAAAGAGTATGCGCGCATCTGCTTTACGCATATTGATAATTCCTCAATCGTTTTTTTCACCTTCTCAATAAGAAATTCCAGAGTGAATAATGAAATCAATTGTTTGGCTTTGGAGAAGGCGTGATAGTATATAATCTACAATTAACTCTTCCTTCAGTCCCCTTGAGGAAGAACTCAACTCTTCCAAAATAGCATTTCTTTTGTATGACATCATCGGGCTGAATAAATGTATGTATTTTTTTCGTTGGACTTAAAGCAACATCTAAGCCATTTTCAAGAATATATCTCATTATTTTATTCCATATTGGAGCAGCGCCTGTAATTCCTGATGTCACGTATTGATTCATGGGAGAATTATCATTATTCCCTACCCATGTCGCCACTAAGATATCTGGAGTATACCCAACAGTCCAATTGTCGCGTTTATCATTGGTAGTTCCCGTTTTTACAGCCACCTTATACCCTGGTATCTCAAGCGCTGAACGGGATCCAAACGCCCATTGTCTTGCAAAACTATCAGATAAAATATCTGATATGATAAATGGTATTACTGAGGTTATGACTAATTCTTTTTTATTTTCCTTCTTTTCGTATAATTTTTCTCCTTTATGATTTTCTATCATGAGAAATGGATTAACCTCTATCCTTTCTCCCGCATTTGCAAACGCCGAAAAAGCTGTCGTAATATCAATCATTTTTACTTCTCCACCTCCCAATGTCAGAGCAAGTCCATATCTCTCTGGATCAACCCAAGTAGTAATACCCATCAATTGTGCATGTGTAATAAAAGATGTAACTCCAATTGTATTTAATACCTTAACGGCTGGGACATTATATGAATTGGCAAGAGCGAATCTCAGGGGAATCTTCCCGTGAAAACGACTATCATAATTATTGGGCGAATAATATGTACCGTTCGTTTGAGGAAAAGAAACAGGACTATCATCAAGTATAGTCCCCGCAGTAAATCCACGTGAGAGTGCAAGAGAATACATAATCGGCTTTATCATAGATCCTGGTTGCCGAGATGCAAGTGCCACGTTAAATGCTCCTGAAGGAACACCAAAATAATCCCGTCCGCCCACCATCGCCACAATCTCTCCTGTTGAAGGTACTGTTACCATTGCCGCGCTATTTTTAACATTAAACCGTTCAATACCCTTCAACTCGTCTCGTATTATCTTTTCTACATGATCTTGTATATTCATATCAAGTGAAGTATATACTTGCAGACCTCCTTCTTCAACCTGACGAATACCATATTTATTTTCAAGAAGAGATTTGACATAAAACACAAAATGAGGTGCTTTTATAGGAGTTTTTGGCAATTGAATGACAAGAGGAGTCGCACGAGCATATGTATACTCAGATTCTGAGATATAGTGCTGTTCATACAGTTTTCTTAATACTTCGTCACGACGTTCTTTCGCACGTATTGGATTATTATAAGGAGAATATATACTGGGAGCTTGCGGTAACCCTGCAAGAAACGCACTCTCGCTCAAAGTGAGCTGACGCACTGATTTTCCAAAATAAGTATGAGCCGCCTCCTCAATTCCATACGCAAGCCCACCATATGGTACTTGATTAAGATACATCTCAAGAATCTGCTGTTTGGTGAAAATATGCTCAGCCCACAACGCGAGAATTATTTCTTTTATTTTACGCTTCACTGTTTTCTCAGGAGTGAGGAGTGCGGTTTTCACTAATTGCTGCGTAATGGTTGATCCACCCTGAAAGGTATGGTTCAATAGGTTTTCTTTGAAAGCCCTTACTATCCCACCAAAGAGAGATACTCCATTATGCTGATAAAAATCCTTGTCTTCTATTGCGATAGTTGCCCACGCCACATAGTGTGGGATATCGGAAAGCATGACCGGTGTACGGTTTTGATCATGATAAATCTCATATAAAAGTATGCCATTGCGATCAAATATCTTTGTTGAGACAGCATAATTCACTTGACCGATCTGACGAGGAGTGGGAAGTGAAAGCACAAACGTATATGTTTGAAAAATGATCAATCCTATCACTGCGCATCCCGCACCAATCATAAAATAGGTAATGCGTCCAATTATTTTTTTATACCACCATACCACTGTTTTAATAAAGATAAGCGGACTTAAAAAAACCTTTTCTATAATCGTGCCAATGAATGATAAAAACGAAAGAAAAAAAAGAACTCCCCGAAAAACTAAAAATCGGAAATACTTATATTTTATTTTGTGCCTTTCGTTGGTATGATGATACATTGACAAGGACAAAATTGTATCACACCGAACAGGATTAATAGACTTATAATTTACTTAACTTTGCTTTTACCACTAATCTATTCCAATACGTCCCCGGTGGCACACAGGTTACCAGAGTTAAATATACATCATCTTGTGCTTGATCAAGTACAGACACATCGTTCGGATTAACCACAAACATATCATATACCTTATATTCATATTTAATATTTTTTACCGTCACATATATAAGATCACCTTTCACTAAAGAAGGAAGATAGGTAAATATAGTTTTATAATTTGAAGGATTATATAACTGCGGAAGCGTTGAGTGTCCAAAAATAGCAACATTACCATATTCTCCTGGATATGATTGTGGTAAATAATGAATCAGGCTTTTGGAAAGATCTTCACCTCCCACAATAACCTTGGCGTCTTTAATATTAAGTCTGGGGATGGTGAGTAAATATTCTTTTAGTTTAATATGTGTAACCGCTTCTTGTGGCTTGGATGGAAACCACACCCCTGCTTGAGTATAATCTGCCAAATTTGTAGAAAGCGCTGTATAATGACCCAAGACAGTACGGGCTTCTTTTATTGAAGATGCAATCTCAGTGTAGGGAATTGGACTGATCACTTTATTATTGATAAAAAATTGCGCGTATACAGTAAATGCGATGACAGGGTAAAAAGACCAAAATAAAAAAAGTGCGCCAAAAACCAAAAGAAAATACGATATAAAATTTATGACTGGCTTTTTATTTTTCCTTGGTTTACTTTTGATGTATTGATAAAGAGCCATATCATCTATTAATTAGTTAAATACAAAAAAATATTTATTGTGATTTTATAGTTAATTTAATATTTTTAGTAAAAAAAGGAAGACGAGATGTGAGGAAAGGAAAGAACGATGTTACCTCAACTGTATAATCCTGTATTTTATATTTCTCATTGAGTGTTTTTGAAAGTGTATCAACCCCTCTTCCTTTAATCTCTTGAACGATTTGATTTTCGGCGAGGCGCATCACACTACGTTCTTTCACATCAAGGGAAAGTATAATTTTTTTTGTATCATCTCCACGAGCATCACTGATAACATACTCAATATTATTTGCAGGCACATGATATCCTGTTGGAATAAAATGAGACGAAATATCTAAGATGATTTTTTTCATATCGTCTACATCATAACTATAAAATGATACTAAACCCTTTGCATTCAAAGATACGTTTTTTGCTTCCTCGCCTAACTCCTTTGAATACGTCTCATCAACTATCTTCACAGTAGTCAACTGATCAATTATCCGTGTAGATTTTGGGAGGTCTTTCGTTAATGTCTCTTTTTCTGACTTCATTTGTATCAATAAAGAATCTTTTAATTTTTTAAGATCGTCTTTTGACACTGTTTGTACATCCTTCTTGCTTCCGCCAGAAAACGAATTGAGTGGAGACGCAAAATAACTTGAGGAAGGAAAATCCTCAATCCTCAATTTCTGATCCTTATCTATATTTCCTTCTATACCGATATTTTTTGCTGTCAACGATGATTTGCTTTTACCGGTTACGATAAGTTTGTTTCCATCTGAGGTGAATGTAGTTGAGGCAGATGCAAGCTTAACATCATCATCAAGCAAAAATTGAATATTTTTATCTGTAATAAAAATAGTGTTTTTTTTAAATATTTTCTCTTCTTCCAATAAATTATAGATAGTGATTTCTCCCTTTGCTTTTTCTCCAATAGTTATTTTTCCGGTTGTGTTAGTTGACTCGTTTTTTTCCACAGTAGTTTCGCTCGTATTTATTTTAAGAATAGTTTTTGCTGACGGCTCCCCTACTGTACCATCTATATCTAATTGTTTTTCAATCAGCTTACTTTGGATTGCTATGACGATATGTGCTGTATGAAAAAAGTATAAAGCAACACTCAACCCTATCAACAAAATAGCTAATAAAGCGAAAAAAAAACTGAGAATCCGAGACTTAAAACGTACTCCATTGATCATATGTGTAAAAGTCTTAATTACGGGTGAAATAAAGGTAAATGGGTGTGTTTTTTGTTCAAAAACCTCTTCATCACTGTCCTTTCCTCTGCTAAATCCAAGGACTGTGGAAGGAGTCTCCTGAATCGCTTCCTCACCTCCCTTCTTCTCAAAAAGTTGTTCATTAAAAGCAAAAAATAAAATAGTTGCCAACCGATCTTCAGACAATATCTCAAATTGAGGTATTTGTACAAAGAGATTATCACTCCATTGGTGCGCAATAATTGTCTCAATTTTCTCCTCAGATGAATATGAATCGTATATAAAAATGCGTGAAGGTAATAACACAAAGCCTTTTGCTGATGCAAAAAGCTTCTCTAAATCCGTGGTGAGAACATCATTTCCTTCCATGGATTCTGAAAAAACTAATACACCATTCTGATATACAAACAACGACACCTTATGATTATCTATCTCAACAATCATAGCAGTCAATGCGTTGCGCTCTTTTTCTGAGAAATATATAGAGACTGCCTCTTGATAATCTATATATCCAAGAGGTTTTAGATCAAGGGTTTTGATGATATTTTTAATATGTTGAAAATAAACAGGTTTTATTTTTTTGCTTTTTTGATCGACAATGTGCGCATACAGAAAAAAGATCACCTCTTTTATAGAACAATTGTTATCATGTTCCAGTTGAAACAACACATCATCAACAGATTCGGAGATCAAATCCCACGATGAAGAAAAAGTAATCTTTTTTTCATCAACTTTATTAAGAGATTGATTAACTTTATCAATCGTAAGAGCTATCACACTTCCTTCGTTTTCTTTCAAAATAAGTGCAAGACAACACTCTTTTTTGGAATGAGACTGTTTTTTTTTGACCAGATTAAGCATATTTTTATTTGACACTATATTTTTCTTTCACTTGATCTATGCCTTTTTGAGCCGTATTCAACGCTTCCTGATAAGATACTCCATTAATAGTGCTATTGATTGCGTCTTCTATATATTTGACTATTTCATCATTCATTCCATTATCATACGTTCTATTCACCAAGGGTAGACTTTTCATGATAGGCGCTTGTACGATCACCGGACCAACATATTCATTTTGCACTAATGTGGGAGCTAAATCAACTCGAGAATATGGTTCTCCAAAAAGTCTAGATTTCGTCTGTTCCTTATAAAGCGATGTCATATTTTCTTTTTCCGTAAGGAATTTTAGAAACTTCCATGCATCTATCTGATTTTTACTCATTTTTGACACGCCTTCTACCCAATAATTTGCAAGAGAGAGCTTATTTCCTCCAGGAATAATCGGTAATACAGCAGTTTTTATATTCAATTCCGGATTAACTAATTTGATCAATGAGATCTCCCATGAAGGAATGATAATCATAGCAACTTTTCCCCCTATAAATGCAGTGGTAGAATTGGGCATTGTCTCGTCCCATACATTATTAGGCAATTCAGCGAACTTACGATATGCCTGAAGCACATCTAAGCCCTCACCCATTGATACTTTAGTCAAATCTCCTCCGTTTTGTAAAAGCATCCACCCGAATATCTCGGAAAAATGTTCCACATTTGATGCTGTTCCCAACGCAATTCCCGAAGTAATTATTTTTCCCGAACTATCTTTTAAGGATATTGAAGTGGCATAACTGACTATATCCTCCCATGTCTGAGGTGGGTTGGTAAAACCACTTCTTTTCAGCATATCGTCATTATAGACAAGAACTAACCCATCAATCTCAAGAGGTAAACCATAATAAAAATTATCAATTTTAAGATCTTTTTGGGCAACAGGGTAAAAAGTACGCTCAAACTCATTCGTATTCATCACCGTATGTGGAAGAGATGCCACTACTTCTTTCAACATCGGCAACCATGTATTATGGTACCGAAACATATCAGGTCCTTGACCGTTTTTGCTCCGTTCAATCAGTTTTTCACGATAATCGCGAGGATCCATCTTAATATAGTTGATGGTGATGTTTGGATTTTTTCTCTCATATGTTTTAATAAGTGGATCAAATACTGTCATCTCCTCCCATAATCCCCAATAGGTGAGAGTGATTTTTTTATCTCCACCTTTTTTTAAACCATTTAAAAAACGTATGAAGAATATAAAAATCACAACGAAAAAAATCACTGCAAGAGCGATGATCAGATACTTCATTTTATTATCTTCAGGTGTATATGAAGGAACGTCCGTCTGAGATGAGTCACGCGGATCGGTCTCGTTATACTCTTCTACTGGAACTGTCTCAAAAACTGGTTTTGGAATTGTGTCATCAACCATAAAATTAAGATTTAATGTATGATATATATCATAATACCATCTCATTATGAAAAAAGTCCATGATCATAACTTGCCTGACGGCAGTCAGGTACAAAAAAAAGGCTTAACCCATCATATTATAAAGATAAGCCATGCGTTTTTTACCCTAACAACAATAGCATGTATAAGTGGAATAATTTTCATGATAGGTATGGCTCTCTATCTTTTTATAGTGAATATGCAGTTTGAGGAACGCATATATCCACATGTATACATAAACAATGTGGATTTTGGCGGGAAAAAAAGTACAGATTTAACTCATTATTTTGAAGAGAAAAACAATCAACTAAAAGAAAGCTTTATTACAGCATATTATGCAAAAGAAAGCATCGCAACATTCTCGTCTGAGATGCTTAAAATAGGCTATGACACCGACACAATAGCTTTGCATGCATTCTCAATTGGAAGATCTCCAAACTTTCCCACTCAACTCTATCAAAAAATCATCACACTGCTCAACCTCAGTCGCTATAATTTTGAATCTCACCTCTCGTATGACAGCGAACCTATCGATGAATATCTGGACAATCTATCAGAAAAATATGACCTCCCTGCAGAAAATGCACTATTCACCTTTGAAAATGGAAAAGTTACTCTCTTTCAACGAGAGAAAAAGGGGAAACAGATTGAGAAAAAAGTCGCTCGTGAAAAAATTGATTCCGCGATACGCACACTTGAAATCAATCCTCAATCACAGAGCATCATCATAACCGATAAGACCATTGAACCTGAAGTGACTCTCGCGTCAATTAATAATTTTGGTATTGTAGAGGAGATAGGATATGGCATTTCTGACTTTTCAGGATCAATTCCAGGACGAATTCATAATTTAACCCTTGCATCCACGCGATTAAATGGTGTGCTCATACCTCAGGGAGAGACTTTTTCTTTCAATCAGATGGTAGGGGATATATCAGCACAGACTGGTTACAAACCAGCATATATCATCCAATCTGGTCGCACAGTACTTGGAGATGGCGGAGGGGTCTGTCAAGTATCAACTACACTCTTTCGCGCGGCGTTAAATGCAGGGCTTCCTATCGTTGAACGAGTAGCCCATGCATATCGGGTGCACTACTATGAACAAGATAGCCAACCTGGGTTTGATGCGACTGTATTTAATCCGAGCGCTGATCTTAAGTTTAAAAACGATACAGGCAATGCAATTCTTATTCAGACAGCGATTGATTCACCTCATAATAAATTAACCTTTACTTTATATGGTAAAAAAGATGGTCGTATCGCACAGATATCTGATGTGAAATTATACGACAAAAAAGGTCCTCCTCCCCCTTCATATCAAGATGACCCAACATTAAAACGAGGAGTGATAAAACAAGTTGACTGGCCCGCGGGAGGCGCGAAAACGTCATTTCATTATACAGTGGTGAAAAACGGAGAAACCATCATTGACAAAACCTTTTTTTCCTCTTTCCGTCCCTGGAGAGCTGTGTATCTTGTGGGAACGGCTGATTAATGAAAAGAATTTATGTTTCTTGTTTTTTATATTATAACTAATTTTAAATAAAGTTAAAAAACTAAAACAAATAATCTCAACTAATAAAGACAGGAAGTTTTTGATATAATAAAAAAATGACCTCAACGCTTTATTCTGAAAATGTCATTGATCATTATCAAAATCCCCGCAATTGGGGCAGGTTGAAAAACCCAACAAAGACGTTTACTCTGCTCAATCCTTTATGCGGTGATCGCATGACCATTGACATACATATTGAAAATCAGAGAATCAAAGATATTTCCTTTTGCGCATCAGGATGTGCCATATCATACGCAGGAGCTTCACTTCTCACAGAACATATAAAAGGTAAAAAGATTTCAGACTTGCGAAGTATTAAAAAATCAGTTATCCTTCAACGTATGGGTATTAAGATAAGTCCCATACGGTTAAAATGCGCCACACTTGCCATTGAAATCGTTCGTCATATTATTACACATTAATTTACCTTATACTCATGTATGGATAATCAAACTGTTCAAGACCCACAAAAACCGTCAGGCCCTATCCAAGTTCGCGATTGGAAAGTACACGTTGATCGAGATTTATGCATCGGAGCGGCGACCTGTGTAGCCATAGCACCCAAGACATTTGCGCTTGATTCTCAGGCAAAAGCAATTATTCTCTCATCTGTGCTTGAAGATGATAACAATACTATATTAGACGCAGCGCGTGGCTGTCCAGTCGCTGCCATCATCATTGAAGATGCTCATGGGAACAAAGTATTTCCTCAATGAGGAAGAACATTTTACTCAAAAAAATAATATAAGAGTGTGTCCTTCATGCGGAATGCATAGCATTAAGGGTATGCCGGGAGGACCTGACTCAACGTGTAAAAATTGTGGCTACAAAGATCCATGTTGTTATGATTGACTACTTTTGATGATTTTCATTATTTTAATAATAAAAAAATAGCCCGTCTCTTTCAACGGGCAATATGAACAATCTTTCGACTGCAATTTAATTATATAATATATATTAATTTTGTCAATAAGATATATGCAAAAAAAATTGCTGTGGAAAATTGGGGGCGAGGCGGGGTTTGGAATCATGACGACAGGCCTTTTATTTGCAAAAATTGCATCTCGTAAGGGTTATCACATTTTTGACTATCATGAGTACCCTTCACTCATACGTGGAGGACATAACACCTACGAAGTACTTGTCGCAGACTATGAAGTCCACGCATCACAACAGAATGTTGATATACTTATCTGTCTAAATAAGGAGACATATGCTCTTCATAAGCACAGATTAACCCCCACATCTTTGATCGTATACGATAATGAAGATTTTACTATTGAAGAAAACAATGGGATTAAAATCTCTATTCCCTTTAAAAAAATTCTTGCTGAAGAAAAGGGCATACACATTATGTTGAATAATATAGCCCTCGGAGCATCACTTGCCTTAATGCGCTGGGATTTTGATATGCTCGGTTCAATTATTGAGAAAAATTTTGCGAGAAAAGGACCTGAGATAGTCGCACTGAATAAAAAAGTCGCAGAACGTGGCTACAATTATATAAAAGATACTTTCCCTCAATACGTACATTCTCATTTTCCAAAGAGGGAGGGTGAGGAGAAAAAAATGGTTGTCACTGGCAATGATGTCTTCTCAATAGGATCTGTCGTGGCAGACTGCAGATTGTATTCAGCCTATCCCATGACACCAAGTTCTACTATATTGACGACGCTTGCCTCTTACGCTGACAAAGTAGGTATGATTGTCCGCCATGCAGAAGATGAAATATCAGTCATCAATACCGCCATAGGCTCATCGTGGGCTGGGGTACGGTCAGCAGTCGGTACATCAGGAGGAGGTTTTGCTCTCATGGTTGAGACACTTTCGTTTGCGGGAGTTGCTGAGATTCCACTCGTCGTATTTCTTGGTCAACGCCCGGGCCCTGCGACAGGCATGCCTACATGGACCGAACAAGGAGATCTGCTTTTTGCAGTGCATGCAGGACATGGAGAATTCCCCAAAATCATTCTTGCTCCCGGCGACGTTGATGAGATGATCACCATGACTCTTGAAGCATTTGATCTTGCAGATATATATCAAACTCCAGTCATCATTATATCCGACCGTTTTCTCTGTGAAAGCCATCGAAGCATATCTTTTTCTCGATTTCAATCGCTTTGCACCTCATATCAACCACAAAAAGGAAAAATCATTTCTTTCTCACAAGAGCAAAAATATCTGAGATATCAACTCAACCAAGACGGCATCTCACCACTTCTTATCCCAGGACAGGAGGGACATTTTTACCAGTCTAATTCATATGAACATGAAGAAGATGGACATACCACGGAACACGCACATTCACGTATCCAAAGTGTGAATAAACGAGCCCAAAAAATGAACACATACCTTTCTCATCATTTCAAACCTCCAGCTTTCATAGGTGATGGAACTTCAGAAATAGTCTTTGTCTCATGGGGAGGAAATAAAGGTATCATTCGAGAAGCCATGACGCTTTTGGAAGAAAAGGGAATAAGATCATCCTACATTCATTTTACCCATCTTTACCCAATGGATGAAGAAAAAATAAAACCTTTTTTTATAGATAAAAAAAGATATATACTTATTGAAAATAATTCGCATGCACAGCTGGGAAAACTGATACGACAAGAAACAAGTATTGACATCAAAGAAAAATTATTGAAATATGACGGTAGGCCTTTTTATCCTGAAGAAATAGCTGATTACATTATCAAAATGAAAAAGTAAAAATGAAAAAGAAAAAACTACCTATAAAATTTTTAAATTTTAAACATAACTTTTAATTTTGCAATTTTAATTTTTAATTTAACATATGTCTACAATTCAAGACTTTACTGGTTATACTCCGACATGGTGCCCGGGATGTGGTGATTGGGGTATTGGCGCCGCCATCAAAAGCGCTCTTGTTCAGCTGGGACATACTCCTTCTTCAGTCAGCATTGTGTTTGGTATCGGATGCTCGGGCAACATGAATGATTTTTTGAATGCATACGCCATCCACGCACTTCACGGAAGAGCTCTGCCTAATGCGATTGGTATCAAACTTGCTCGCCATACAACTCCGGTGATTGCGATAGTAGGAGATGGCGACTGTTATGGAGAAGGAGGAAATCATTTCCTTCATAGCTGTCGCGGCAATCATGATATCACCGTCATTGTCCATGACAATGGAGTCTATGGATTGACGACAGGTCAAGTTGCGCCAACCGCACAAAAGGGATTTCGATCAAAATCAACTCCACAAGGCATTATTGAGATTCCGGTCAACCCTCTCACATTAGCTCTTACCCAAGGTGCCACCTTTATCGCTCAAGGGTTTGCAGGCGAAGTACCTTTTGTGATTGAATTGATTAAAAAAGGTATAACTCATAAAGGATTTTCTTTAGTCAATATACTCCAACCATGCGTCACGTTCAACAAAATTAACACCTATGCATACTATAAAGAGAAAATATACAAACTGCCACCCGACTACACACCTGCAGACCAAACCCGCGCATACGAAAAATGCGCAGAACCAACAACGAGTGAAAAATTTCCACTTGGAGTGCTTTATCAAAGTGTCCGTCCTGTTTTTACTGATAGTATAACCACTCTTTCTTCTCAAACACTCATTGCAAAAAAGCGTTTTACCGAGTATGATGTATTAACTGAATTTTTTGTATAAACTAATTGCACACAATTGATATTTCTGGCTATAATGATATTCTAAAAAATAAAATTGTTGACAATTAGCAGATTATATTATATACTGCTAAAAAGTATGAATTTAATAACTAAGCTGTCAAATCAAGCTAAATACCCAATCGTTGCGGTTCGGGATGGTATAGTCTTCCCTTCTACGGAAAATGTACTTCTTTTTGGAAGAGAAAAAAGCATACTTGCAATTGACGAATGTCTGAAGCGTGACAATCGCATTGTTATTCTCATGCAGAAAAATCCAACCATCAACAATCCCACAATAGATGAACTTTTCCCTATTGGTGTCGTTGCAAAAGTAGAAAAAATTCTCAAAGGAGAAAAAGGAGAAATCAGTGCATTAGTAAGAGGTGAACAACGAGTGAAAATAAAAGAATATGTGAGAGATATACCTTTTTTTGAAGGAATATGCGAACCTCTCTCCGAGATTATAGTTGAAAGCGAAGAAGTACAAGCATTAGTTCGCCACATTACCAATGAACTGAAAAAAGCAGTCAACCTCGGTAAAGGAATTGATTTTATTTTTTTGATGAATATTATAAGCGGTGTATCTGCGCGAGATTTTTCCGATCAAATCGCTATGATACTTGATATCAAGACACAAGAACGCCAAATTCTTTTGGAAGAGCTCAGTCTCATTGACCGCCTCAAAAAAGAAGCAGAATTTATTGTTAATGAAGTAAAAGTACTAGAACTTGAACGAAGCATCTCCATGAAAACCCAGCAGAAATTTGAAAAAGGAATGAAAGATGCAGTATTGAGGGAAAAATTAAAAACCATTGAAAAAGAGTTGGGCGATGAAGGAAAAGAAGATAAAGAAATACGAGAATTACGATATAAAATAAAGTCTGCCAAAATGCCCAATGAAGCAGAAGAAAAAGCTCTCAAAGAACTTAAGCGCCTTGCACAAATGTCACAATACAATCCGGAAAGTTCATATGTACGCACCTATCTTGAATGGCTCACTGATCTACCATGGCAAATCGCAACTCCTTCTAATGTAGATACCAAGAAAGCAGAAAACACCTTAAATGAAGATCATTTTGGACTCAAAAAAGTAAAGGAAAGAATTCTGGAATATCTTGCAGTAATGAAACTTAAAAAAATGAAAAATGGCAATACAACGGCTACCACACTACCTGACGGAAAAAAGGCTAAAAACAACCAACCAACTATTTTATGTTTTGTCGGCCCTCCTGGAGTGGGAAAAACATCAATAGGAAGATCAATTGCAAAAGCATTAGGACGTAAATTTGTCAAAATGTCCTTGGGAGGTATACGCGATGAAGCAGAGATTAGAGGACATAGAAGAACATACGTCGGAGCCTTGCCAGGACGAATAATTCAGGGAGTCAAACAAGCAGGGACAAAAAACCCTATATTTATGCTTGATGAGATTGACAAAGTAGGACGTGATTACCGTGGTGACCCATCTGCGGCACTGCTTGAAGCGCTTGATCCAGAGCAAAATCATGCGTTTTCAGACCATTATCTTGAGGTTGATTTTGATCTTTCAGAAGTGATGTTTATCACGACTGCAAACATTCTTGATACTATTCCTGATGCTTTACTTGATCGATTGGAGATCATTCATTTTCCGGGATACACTGAAGATGAGAAATTCGCAATCGCCAAAAATTATCTTATCAAAAAACAACTTGATGTCCATGGACTTGAGGAAAATAAAGTAAGCATCAATGATGAATCTACTCATCTTATCATCAGACGTTATACACGTGAAGCTGGAGTCCGTGAACTAGAACGACAAATTGCGGCGATTTTCAGAAAAATTGCGCGAGAATTTGTAGAAAAAGGTTTAAAAAATAAAATCGTTAAAACTACTGATTTACATAAATACGCCGGTCCCTTCAAATACTCATCTCAAATGATAGAGGAGAAAAATACTGTGGGGATTGCAACTGGCTTGGCATGGACTCAAGCAGGAGGGGATATTTTATTTATTGAAGTCGCCAAAATGCCAGGTCATTCGCATTTGACTTTAACGGGTAATTTAGGAGACGTCATGAAAGAATCCTGTCAAGCGGCGCTCAGCTATGTTCGTCCCCGATTCAAACTGTTTGGTCTCAATCATGATTTTTACAATAAAATGGATATTCATGTACACGTGCCTGAAGGAGCAGTCCCCAAAGATGGTCCTTCGGCTGGAGCGGCTATAGCAACCGCGATGGTATCAGCGCTTACAAAAATTCCTGTCCGTAAAGACATAGGCATGACTGGGGAGATAACATTAAGAGGGCGCATACTTGAGGTAGGAGGGATTAAAGAGAAAGTAATTGCGGCACATCGGGCGGGGATAAAGAAAATCATTCTCCCAAAAAATAATAAGAAGGATCTTGACGATATCCCAAAGACTGTATTATCAGATCTTCATTTTGTATTTGCAGAACACATTGACCATGTGCTCAAAGAAGCCCTTGTCTTCCCTCAAAACAAATTCCACTTTGCAGTGCTTGAAAAGGAAAAGGTAAATGGGGAAAGAAATGGAAAACGAAAATTAGGAAAAGTTGTCAAAAATTAACCCATAGTCAATAAACGCTTGACTTTGAAATTATTTTACAGTAAAGTTCTTTCAACATGACTGACAGTCAATCATCTTCTCTTTCAAAAAATAATAATACAATTCTGATAGTTCTTCTTATTGGCATGGCATTTTTCACGGGATATCTTTTTAATAAAGTAAAATCTCTTGAACAAAAAAACAACTCTGCAAACACTACTGGAAATGCTGTTAATAACCAACCGAATCAACAAAATCAACAAGCTCAACAATCAGAAAATAAAGATCTCAAACCCAAAAAACCATCGTCAAAAGACGACCATTGGAAAGGAGATAAAAATGCACGATACGTATGGATTGAATACTCTGATCTTGAATGTCCCTTTTGCCAAAAAATACACCCAGATTTAATAAAAATGATAACTCAGCAAAAAAATAAAGTTGCGTGGGTATACCGCCATTATCCACTCCCAGGTCATGCAAAAGCGCAAAAATCCGCC
>CAYJVA010000009.1:0-1099 GCA_964373465.1 uncultured Gammaproteobacteria bacterium | reverse complement strand
GGAATCCAAGAAGGGAAGGCTCCTCCTGTCGGAAGCCTCTGAGAGGCTGAGCAAGAACTCTAAGGAATGCAGGAAGTTAGGAATGCAGGAAGTCTAACCTCAATTGGGCATCATGAAGCCACCGAATGCGCTGAAGATCAAAAAGGAATTGATGGATTTTGGAAAATGACCGATCTTATTTTTGAAAAAATGCCAGCCATGGAACTATCCCAACTCCCTGATCTTGCTTCATCAATTGGACTTAATAAACAATCATTTCAATCATGCTTGAATAGTGGAAAATATGAAAGGAAAGTAAAATCCCAATCTGATGAAGGAAATCAAATTAGTGTTAGCGCAACACCCACCAATATACTCTACGATATGAAAACTGGTAAAACCAAAACAATTGAAGGCGCCCTCCCCTATGAGTCTCTTCAATCAGAACTCACCAACTTCATGAAGTGAAACGTGCTTATAAAAATAAATTTGTTGGTATAATAAAAATATGACCGACCTCTCAATACTTATTGTCTCATATAATACTAAAGAAACGACTATAGAGTGTATAAAAAAACTTATTCAAGCGCTTCAGCAGAATACACATATCTCCACAGAGATTATCATCATAGATAATAATTCTACAGATGGAAGCGTAAAAGAAGTCAAAAGTCAAAAGTCAAAAGTTAAAAGTCCTCATATACAATTAAAAATTATTGAGAATGAGGAAAATGTTGGTTTTGGGAGAGCACATAATGAAGGGTTGGCGATCGCCGATGGAAAATATGTGTTATTTTTGAACTCTGACGTGTTTGTGCAAGATATCAATTTTGAAGATCTCGTATATTACATGAACAAAAACCCACAAGTGGGAGCATTGACAGTAAAAATAACAATGATAGATGGTTCGCTTGATATGGCATCGCATAGGGGATATCCTTCTCTTTGGCGATCTTTTACTTATTTTGCCAAACTAGAATATTTATTTGGCAAAATTCCCTATGTATCTCAATTATTCGGCGGATATCATCTGCGACATCTTGACCCCAATCCTACCCACGACGTTGACGCAACCAGCGGTGCTTTTTTCCTTACGCGAAAAAAAATACTTGATCAGACA
>CAYJVA010000008.1:5795-19609 GCA_964373465.1 uncultured Gammaproteobacteria bacterium | reverse complement strand
ATTATAATTTTTTTATATATAATCATTTTAAGAAACCAAACAAAAAGAATACACGTCGTAATAAGATAAATAAAAAGCATTTTATTGAACTCAAAAAGCTCACTCGTCTTATGGTAAACGATCAGGGGAGTAAAAAAGAACAAACACGCGTAGAAAAAAAATAGTATACGATCATATATACTAGCACTATTAGATTTCATTGCAATTTTTAATTATTTATTTCTAACTTTTAATTTTTCATTTTTAACTTTTAACTTACTACAATGTCTATTGTATCAAAAATAAAAGCGTTATCTGCTCATTTTCTGGGAAACGCTCAAATAGCGGTTGATCTGGGCACTTCAACAACACGTATTGGTATATACGAAAAAGGAATTGTATTGAGAGAACCAACTTATATCGGCATAAATACAAAAACAAACGAATATCTATTTTTCGGACAAGAGGCAAAAGAGATATACGGCAAAGCTCCTGATTTTATACATGTTGTACAACCGGTGAAAAACGCAGTGATTGCTGATTTTGACGCAAACGTACTTTTGATGGAACACTTTTTACAAAAATCAGTATTTCCCTTTTTTTTAAACAAAAGCTTTATTAAGTCAAAATTAATTGGATATAGCGTTGTTCCAACATCTTCAACTGAGGTTGAACAAAAAGCTATTCAAGAATCATTGATGAAAGCGGGGTTATCCGAAGTATTTTTGATTGAGAAACCTCTTGCGACGGCTTCAGGGATAAGTGCGCCACTTTTCTCACACACTCCTCTCTTTATCATTGATATGGGAGGAGGACTCATTGAGATGGCAATCATGATCATGGGAGGAATTGTCGCCCACAAATCAATCAAAAACGCTGGAAAGACTATGGACAGGAAAATCATACACTATATTCACCTCAAGTATGGGGTGCACATTGGTGAACAAACCGCAGAGCAAGTAAAGATCAAACTTCTCTCATTTACCAATGAACAAAAAACAGCAACTATACGGGGAAAATCATTGGAAAATGGATTGCCAAAATCAGTCAGAGTCACCTCAAATGATATCAAAGAGGCATTGGCAAACAATCTTAATCAGATCATAGATACCGCGAAAGAATTGATTGAGACAGTACAACCTGAGATTATTGACGGTATAGTCAAAAGCGGTGTGATACTTACTGGCGACCTTGCGCATATACCGGGGATTGATTCTTTTATCTCTGCTGATTTAAAAATAACTGTAATAATCGCTGAAAATCCACACGATGCCACTGTTAATGGAATTTTGAAACTCATAGGATCTAAAGAATATTTAAAGAGAGTATTAATTAAATAATAGCGCTTGTTTTTTTGAAATAACACTATATAATATCTTTAGTTGAATTAGTTACAGTTGGTTAAAAAAATTGGTTAAGAATTAATTATACTATTGATTCGGTCAATTAAACCAATTTAACTCAATCAAACTAACTTCGCACTTTGACAATAAGAATGTGGTAGGAAGCTAAACATTGGAGTATTCTATGCAAATAGAATATAAAAATGTTTAAGCTAGTTGTATTTTTTTTAAGAGTTTGATCCTAGCTCAGGATGAACGCTAGCGGTGTGCCTAAGATATGCAAGTCGAGCGCGTCGGTTGTTAGACTTTGGTCATTAGTCATGTGATTTATTTTATGTTGGTCTCAAGACTAACGACTAAAGACTAAAGACTAACGACTGATGAGCGGCGGACGGCTGAGTAATACACACGAACTTACCCCCATCTCGAGAATACCCCCGCGAAAGCGGGGCTAATTCACGATAGTCCCCCGATTTAATCGGGGGTAAAGAGCGTAACTTGCTCGGGCGGGGAGAGGCGTGTGCACTATCAGGTAGTTGGAAGGGTAACGGCCTCCCAAGCCTATGACGGTTAGCTGATCTTACGAGGATGGACAGCCAGAGGAGCACTGAGACACGGGCTCCACACCTACGGGTGGCAGCAATCAGGAATAGTTGGCAATGGACGAAAGTCTGACCACGCGACACCGCGTGCGGGAAGAAGCTCTTACCGAGCTTAAACCGCTGTGATAGGGGAAAAAGCCCCGATTTAATCGGGGTTGATGGTACCCTATTAGAAAGTGACCGCTAACTGCGTGCCAGCAGCGGCGGTAATACGTGGGTCACGAGCGTTATCCGGTGTTACTGGGCGTAAAGCGTATGTAGGTGGTTTATTAAGTTACTTTTTAAATTTTCTTGCTTAACATGAAAAAAGGAAGTAATACTGGTAGACTTGAGTCTTCTTTAGGGAAATCGGAATGTATGGAGGAGTAGTGAAATGCGTTGATACCATACAGAACACCAGTGGCGAAGGCGGATTTCTGAAAGATGACTGACACTGAGATACTAAAGCGAGGGGAGCGAATCGGATTAGAGACCCGAGTAGTCCTCGCCCTAAACGATGCGTGCTAGCTGCAATGTACGGATATCAGAGATCAGAGAAAATAATTCTGATTTCCGATATCCGCATGTTGTGGCGTAGCTCACGCGTTAAGCACGCCGCCTGGGAAGTACGATCGCAAGGTTGAAACTCAAAGGAATTGGCGGGGAGACACACAACTAGTGGAGCATGTGGTTTAATTCGATACAAACCGAAGCACCTCACCAGGGTTTGACATGATAGGTATTTAGGGCCGTGAAAGCGGACACCGATTTTAAATTTATTTTTGAAAACCTATCAAAGCTGTTGCATGGCTGTCGTCAGTTCGTTCCGTGAGGAGTGCCCTTAAGTGGGACAACGAACGCAACCTTCGTCCCGAGTTATATCTGTCTCGGGAGACTGCTCTATCATTTGATAGGGAGGAAGGAGAAGCAGACGTCAAGTCAGCATGACGCCTATGCCCTGGGCTACACACATGCTACAATGGATACGACAGAGGGTTGCAAGCTTGTAAAAGTAAGCGAATCCCAAAAACGTATCCCCAGTGGGGATTGAGGTCTGAAACTCGACCTCATGAACGCGGAATTAGTAGTAATCGCGGATCAGCTATGCCGCGGTGAATACGTTCTTGTCTCTTGCACACACTGCCCGTCAAGCCAACAAAGTCGAGAGTACTTGAATCCCGCCATCGGCGGGAGAGAGTAAGTTCGGCGATGGGGGCTAAGTCGTGAATAAAATTGCGACTCCCGATAGTAATGTCGGGAAAAAACTCAACTGTATCGGTGAACTCCAACTGATGTATACTCTAATCATCAAGGGAGAATACCGAGGGAAGTTTCTCAATGGGAATTGAGATAACCCCGTAGAGACTACACGTTGACGCCTTAAAAAATGACAAAAGCCTATTTGCTTGGAGCATTACACGATGGTACGACTCGAAAAAAAACGTATCGTATCAGTCAAAAATATCAAGCTTATATAGAATTTCTTACTAAAGGAATTCATAATCTTGGTTATAATGCATGGATGTATAAAGAAGGTAAAACAAGAAATATATGGATTGTTGAATTTTCAAAATTCGTATTAAAAGACACCAAAATCAGCACTGAAAAAGAAAAAATAGAATACATCCGTGGTTATTTTGACGCAGAAGGTGGAATTGCTCACGATAAATCCGTACGATATTATCTATCTTTTTCACAAAAAAATAAAGATGATCTTGAAAAAGTTCGTCATTATCTTGAAGAAATAGGTATAACATGTGGAATTATCCATAATCCAAGCAAATATAAAGATCCGTATTATTGGCGATTTTTTATCCGTGCACAATCGTATAGAAAGTTTGCTGAAATAATTGGTAGTTATCATCCAGTCAAACGTCATTTATTAAGGATGAAGATATAGTCCATGCCTCTCGTAATAGAGGAACATCATGAACAAGGTACCCGTTCTGGAAGGAGCGGGTGAATCACCTCCTTTCTTTTAGAAACTGTTTCCGATGACATCGGATTACAGTTTCTTAAATCCCGCTTTGCGGGATTGAAAATCCGACCAAAGCTTTTGCTGAGGCGGATAGTTCTTTTCCTACCACATTCTTGTTGTTAAAAAAAATTTATCTGTTATAATAGTAAAAATATGAAAGAAAGAATAGAACATACTCAAGACAATAACCAACAAAGACAAAACCTTCATGTTGAAACAACTATAAACAATTCGCTTGAACCGATGAAAGAGATAGTGAAAAATCACGCTGTTATTCATCATCCGTTTCTTGAAAGTTTCAGAAGTGGCAATTTAACTAAAACTGATGTAGTTACTTGGTTTAAGCAACAATTCTATTTTTCTATATCCCTACCAAGTGCGTTTGCTGCTCTCTATGCTAGGATCCCTGATAGACTTTTTGAAAAAAAAAGAAAACTTGTTGAATTGATAAATATTGAAGCTTGGGGTACTGATAACGAGAAAGCTCACAGTAATTATTTTGTCGAGCTATCTCAGTTTTTTAAAATTGACTTACATAAGCTTACAGATAATCCACCAAAAGAGTATACACAAGACTACATAAATACAAGACTTGATTTCTGTCTTAATCCACAACGTCCTGTAACCCAAGGGATAGCAGTAATAGCTTTAGCAAACGAGCATCTAAACGAATACATTTTTGAAGCTTACAGATCTGGAATTAATAAGATTGTAGGTTTAGAGAAGTGTCCAACTGGTTACTTCGATGCTCATATTAGTGATGAGGAAAACGATTTCAGAGTTTTTCAGTCGCTTTTTGATGCTACCGCTAAAAATGCAAAAGATCTTCAAAACGCTCAAGATGGTGTTGTAACTCTACTTAACAAGCGGGTAATCTTTTATAACCATCTCTCTGATGATTTAGGCATCATATAAATATTGTTACACCTACTCGGTATGACCGATTATGGATCACCCTTTTTCACCCTTCACCCCAGGGGTGAATTCCTCTTGACACCCCAGTAAAATAGACATATCATTAATATATGTCGCGAAGAAAAGTCCTGTTAGTTTCTAACGAAACTTATCACGTTTTTAATCGTTCAATAGCAAAAACTAAACTATTCTCTTCTAAAATTCATTTACGTAAAATTCTTGAGACAGTGGATTATTATCGTTATCCTCAAACAATAAGATTGTCCAAATTCAAAACGTTTACTAAAGACTTAAAAGAAGAGTATATCATGCGTTACAAAAAAACTAAGCCATTGGTAGAAATATATACCTATGCATTTATGCCTAATCATTATCACTTCTTAACAAAACAACTCTCAGATAGAGGTATTATGACTTTCATATCAAATACGCAAAACAGTTTTGCCAAATATTTCAATCTAAAATATAATCGCGCGGGAAGTTTATTTCAAAATGCTTTTAAAGCCACAAGAATCACCTCAGAAGCAGAATTCGTTCACGTGTCTCGTTATATCCATTTGAATCCGGTGACTTCCTACCTCATGAAAACTGATGATTTACCTAATGACTTTGTAACTTCGTTTCCTTACTATCAAGATGCAAAAGAAGATCCATTGATCAACACAAAATTATTGATAGGAATTTTTCAAACGAAAGACCGCTATAAAGACTTTGTATTTAATCAAATTGATTACCAAAGAAAATTGGATCATATTAAACATTTAATTTTTGAACGAGTTTGGTCTATACCTGAGGTGCAAATAGAAAACCACCCCTGGGGTGTAATTTGAGGGCTTGTAGTACAGTGGTAATACACCGCATTCGCATTGCGGAAGCGCGGGTTCGATTCCCGCCAAGTCCACTCAATAAAGAAATAATCTACAAATGTAACAACTCCCCAATCCCTCCTGCAAAAGCCGCAAAGGTGATGACAATCCCTGCTCCCACAAGAAGAATATTTTGCGCTTTATTATTCCGATAGTTTCCCATAATCTCTACATTATTCACAAACTTATATAAAAAGAAAAAAATGACAGGAAGAAAAATGCCGTTGAGAAAATCAGCAAACAGTGTGATGCGAAAAAGAGAGATATTCGGAAGCATAATGATGAGAGTTGCAAGAGCAATCTGAAAAAGAAATAATCCATAAAACAGCTTACTTTTATCAAACCTCTGATCAAGGCTCCCTTCATACCCGAAAAACTCTGAAAATGCATAAGCAGTTGCTAATGGGACAATCGCCGCACCGATACATCCTGCAATCAAAAGTCCCACTCCAAAAAGAATAAACGCAAGGTCTCCAGCAAACGGTTGTATGGCAAAGGCCGCCTCGTCTGCCGCACGTATGACAATGTTATTTTGAAAAATAGTCGCGGCCACTGCAACCATCATAAAAAGCGAAAAAACATCAGTCAAAATGGCACCTATGTAAATCTCAAAACGATTTATTTTTAACTGTTCTATGGTAATTTTTTTATCTTTTATATAGCTATTTATGAAAAATTGACCCCATGCAGTTACTGTCGTACCTAAGACTGCCACAGCAGTATAAAGATAACTAATACTCAGTACTTTTCTCTCTGGTACAAAAAGTGATTTTGCAACTAATCCCCAATCTGGCTTGGCGAGTACTGCCGACGCAAAATACGCAAGATAAAATAATATAAGAAAAAGAAAAAAGCGCTCAATTTTTGTATATGACGCAAAGGTAATGAAAAAAAATAAACCAGTCACTATAAGAGGAAGGAGAAAAAGTGCATCAAAATGAAATAGTTGAATAGCCGCTTTTACCCCTCCTATATTTTGTAAAATAACATTAAAATTCACAAAGAACAAAAGCGCAAAAATAAAGAGCGCGATCTTGACTCCATACCGTTCACGGATTAAATCTGCCAAACCTTTACCTGATACCACAGCAATCCGTGATCCTATCTCTTGAGTGATCATCAACACAACCGTAATAGGAATAAGCACAGTAAGCATACTATAGCCGAATTTTGACGCGGCGACAGAATAAGTCGCCACACCTCCCGCATCATTATCAGCAAACGCAGTGATAAGACCAGGTCCTATGACGGCAAAAACTATGAGTAGTTTTATTTTTAATTTCCTAAAAAAGTGCTTCATAGATTATTTTTTATCACCCAAAGGGTGATAGTCCTTTGGACTATATTTTATCTAGAAAAATATGTCCAATATCATCAATGGTAATGATACCAAGAATCTTTTTATCATTATCAATGATTGGTAAAGAAGAAATACTATATTTGATAAGTTTTCTGAACACCGTATGCACTGAAGTATGGAGATGCGCAACAATAGCATTCTGTATCATAAACTTATATGCTTGTGTCTCAGGAGATTGTAAAATAAGTTCGTGAAGAGAAAATACTCCCACCAATTGCTCTTCGTTATTTACCACATATATATATAATAAAGATGACAGATCAGCAGTATTTTTTCGCACTGCATCAATAATTGCAGATGTGGTTTCTGAGCTTTTAACATACATAAATTCAGTGGTTAGATATTGTCCAACTGAAGTATTGTCATATTTGAGTAGTTTCTCAAGTTCATGTCGTTTTGAAGATGATAATTGGTTTAAGAGAGCCTCTCTTCTTTTGGGAGAAAATTGAGCTAATATATCAACAGCTTCATCGGCATCAATAAGTGAAATTATTTTTACTGCCTTTTCCACATGAACGTGTTTTAAAAGTGCGATTTGATAATTCAAATTCAATTCTCCGATGACTTCTGCGGCAAAATTCTTATCCAAAAGATCAACAATTTTTATGATGTTCTTGATGTTTGTTTGCTCAAGATAGTCAGCCAGATCAGCAGGATGCAATTTTTGTAGTTTTTCTTGGTGAATATTCAATACTACTTTACCACGCGCAAGCTCAAGGGGCTGGATAGTAGACCATGAAATAAAACGTGAAGCGATCTGAAAGCTAAAAAAGGAAAAAAGCTTTTCTGCTATTTTTTCTACCCCAAACCATCGTAATATCCCCAGAAATCCCACATCTACGCCAGTAATGATAAAAGACTGATCATTTTTCTTTTGCAATAACACGTCATTAACACGCACCACCTTATGTCCATTAATATCTATTATCTGCTTATCAATCAGATTACGGAGAATATAAAGCTCATTCTCTTGGAGTTGCGCTGTTTGATAATTTTTAGAAATAACCAAGAGTTTATTAATTTTACGTAGATATTCAATAGGTATTAATAGATGCACTCCTTCAATCTGAGTCGTAGGTTTTATGACTAATTTGCTAATATACGGAGTCTCGGTAAATATAAAAATAAGATCGTCCACAGAACCCACATACACATTGTCTTCTGTATAGACTTTCTTGTTTTTGATCTCAGAAAAATAAATCATGAGTGCGCGCTCATGGAATCGAACCATGCGCCTCTTTCTTACCACGCCTGCATGCCGTGTGTGGGCCACCGAGGAGTCGAACCTCGCACCTCTTTCTTATCAGGAAAGCGTTCTACCGCTGAACCAGTGGCCCATCATTACGGCGGGCAGGC
Source organism: uncultured Gammaproteobacteria bacterium (assembly GCA_964373465.1). Lineage (GTDB taxonomy): Bacteria > Patescibacteriota > Microgenomatia > UBA1406 > HO2-37-13b > DATDVH01. The sequence continues at coordinate 11,231 of CAYJVA010000008.1, read as the reverse complement.
CCGCCTGCCAGAGACTGAGCGTAGCATGGCAGGCAGATCAGGAAAGCGTTCTACCAATGAACTAAGCGCGCGTATACGCTGTAAAACACCATTATATCTCTCTTACCGACAAAATGCAATAAAACTATATATAATGATAGTATGATTTTATCAGATCGCGACATAAAAAAAGCAATCAAAACTGGGAATATTGTCGTTAGTCCTTCACCGCATTATACTACTCAACTTTCTTCATGTTCTCTTGATCTTCATCTTGGCAATGATTTTTCAACCTATCAATCTGTGCCTATTCCATTTATTGACCTCAAGAAAAAATTGCCAACACGGTTGATCAAACGACACACTATCAAAGATGATGAATATTTTATCTTATCTCCCAATGATTTTATCTTAGGAATTACTCTTGAATATATTGAATTATCAGACTCTATCGCGGGAAGACTTGAAGGCAGATCTTCTCTTGGTCGGTTAGGGATCATTGTTCATTCAACAGCCGCTCTCTTTCATGCGGGATTTAAGGGACATCCAGTCCTTGAACTTGGGAATATGGGTAAAATACCTATTGCGCTCTACCCAAAAATGAGAATTTGTCATTTTTCCTTTGAGACTCTTTCTTCTCCTGCAGAAACCCCATACCATAAAAATAAACGCTCAAAATTCACTCATCAGACACAACCAACTATTAAAATTTGATATTTATATAATCTCATGCTACCATACTTTACATGATCATAGGACCAAAAAAATTATTACAACTTGTGAGGGAAATACAGTTGGTTGAAAACCTTGCAGAAAGAGAACTAACCAATCCAGAAGGAGCAGGATTTGATCTGCGAATAGGGGATATTTATCGGATAAGCGGGGGAAAAGCATTTCTTGGTATTGACGTACGAGAAACCCCACAAATGGAGCAGTTAGTCACTTACCATCCAAAAAAGAAGACAACTTTTATCTTTAAACCGCTCGACTACTATATCGTAACAACAATTGAAAAAGTCAAACTCCCTCACAACATCACAGTCAATTTTAAACCTCGCACCACCACATTCAGAAGCGGGCTTCATATAAGGTCAGGGAATGTGGCGCCCGGCTATTTTGGAGTTTTGTCTTTTGCAGTCGTAAACCATGGACCAATTCCCGTTGAAGTAGAGCTTGGAGCACGTATCATACATGCCCAATTTTATTTAGTTGAAGGAGGAGGCAATAAATATCGTGGTCAGTGGCAAGGCGGACGAATAACGACAAAAAAACGAGAAAAGCAAATATGAAAAAATAAAAAATTAAAAATAAAAAATCAAATGAAAACTGATTCTGGAGAGCAAAAATATCTTAATCTCTTAAAAGATATTTTGGAAAATGGTGTTGAAAAAAAAGATCATAATACTGGTAATACGCTGAAAAGTGTCTTTGGCAGACAGATACGTTTTGATCTTTCTCAAGGATTTCCTCTTTTGACGACTAAAAAAGTCTATTGGAAAGGCGTGCTTCACGAGCTTTTCTGGTTTCTCAAAGGAGATTCAAATATCAAATATTTAGTTGATCACAACGTACATATCTGGGACGACTACCCGTATAAAATATATCAAAAATCTGCTATTTCAAAAAAACGAAAATTAACCCAGCAAGAATTTATTGAAAAAATAAAAAATAATAACGAATTTGCCAAAAAATGGGGTGAATTACCGTATATTTATGGACAATTATGGCGACGATGGCCAACAAGAGACAAACAAACCATTGACCAAATCAAATGGATAATCCATGAAATCAAGAATTTTCCCTACAGAAAACATATGGTTGTCACTGCGTGGAATCCAGAATACCTCTATGCAATGGCACGTCCTGGAGAATCATTAAGCTATCCATTGTGCCATATTCTCTTTCATTTCAACATAGCAGAGGATAAATTATCTCTGCAACTGTATCAACGATCAGCAGATATGTTTTTAGGCGTACCTTTCAATATTGCAAGCTATTCATTATTGACCGTCATTATCGCGCATTTGACTCAACTTAAACCAGGAGAATTTATTCACACGTTTGGCGATGCCCACATATATGACAATCATATACAACAAGTCAATGAACAACTCAGAAGAAAGCCAAAACATTTTCCCACAGTGACAGTTGATTCTCATATAGACTCTTTAGATGATCTACAACCTGAGCATATCGTCCTTGAAGACTATCATCCTCACGATACGATAAAAGCCCAATTGACGGTCGCGGGAGGGTTTGATGAAAAAGATAGAAAAGGATATAGGTAATTTAAAAATAAAATATAAAAAATAAAAAAACAGATGCATTATCCGAAAATCAGTCTGATTGCCGCAATAGGGAAAAAGAGAGAACTTGGAAAAGATAATAAACTTCTGTGGCATATCCCTGAAGACATGAAGCGATTTAAACTTTTGACCACAGGACACGTGGTTATCATGGGACGAAAAACATACGAATCAATCGGCAAACCTCTCCCTCAAAGAACTAATATCATAATAACTAAAAATAAAACATATAACATTGATCCTCAAATATCTTCGATGAATCGATTCATTGAAACGCATATATGTTATTCTTTAGATGAAGCGATTAAATTTGCTCGGTTAAAGGCAAGTCAAAAAACAGATGGAGAAATTTTTATTATTGGAGGCAGTGAAATTTATAAACAAACAATATCCCATGCAGATAGATTATATTTAACTATAGTAAATGGTACATTTGACGCTGATACTTTTTTCCCAGACTACTCTGCATTTAAAAAAATTATTTTTCAACAAAAAGGATCATACCACGACCTTTCCTACATTTTTTACGATTTAATCAAGTAAAATATCAATAACATTACACTACAATTATTTAATTAATTGTAGTGTAGATAACGATTTCAAACCATTCTGTACTATTTTCTATTCGTCTGTCTTGGAATAATTTTAAGAAAGAAATTCTTTTTTTACATCATCAATACTCATCGTGCGAATCGCATCCATTGCCTCACGTACAGTGGTGTATTTACTTTTGAAAAGAGCCAATCCCTTGATATATGGCGAAAGAGCAACCTTCGTTGAATCAAATAGCTCATCGGCATCCAATCTAATATAACTGGCGTCAGGATTACGCCGCCGATATTCATCAATAAATTTCTCTTCTACAAATTTTGCAAATCCTTCTATAAATGCTGTTAGATCATTGAAACGTTGTATTTCATCATTTACGGCTCGTTTATCAGGCATATCTTGAATAATTATTTGTTCCAGTGTAAATAAATCTTCCATCGTACTAAAAATTTCTTTTTCTAATTTTTTTACTTCATTCTCAGTATTATTTCCTTGAGATTTTTTTTCCATTAAATCACGAATTCTTGGGTAAAATTGATAAGCGCCTTTTTCTAAAAAAAGTTTCTTTATCAGTATTTTTTTTAATTTATTATCTCGTTCTACTTCTGCTGTGTGAATAATATAATCTATAGTTGAATTTTCATCTTCAGCTTTGTTTTCTTTCAGTCTTTTAAATTGGGAAATACGTTCTTCCACGTAGTTTTTTGTGAACTGTTCTTCATAGCGGCTTAAACTCAAATCCCAATCATGTGTTACTTCTAGTAAATCCAGGCCTTCTTTTGCTCTCTTGAAACTATCCGCCGTACACTCGTGAGAAAACACCTCTGTCAAAACTTCGTACGCATCTGTAAGGTTTTTTATCGTATCTTGAAAAGACTCCCCGATTGCATCAAACTGATCAGACCTAGATAAAGATTTAAAATACATATCGGAAACTATATCATGAAAAACAGAGTTTATCTTACCAAATTTACTAACAATGTTTTGCTGAAAATCATCAATTTTGACTTCTTGTTGGGCTAAACATTTTCTTAGAGGAAAAATCTCTTTACCAAATCGTGTGTTTTGTAACATCCATAAGTGGGCGAATTCATGGGCCAAAGAAAGCATAATTTTAAATTTTGCTTGCTTTTCTATAAATTGATGATTTATCGGCAAAAGAACCACATCTTTCCATTGCTTATTATCATCTTTTTTCAAACGCACTTGAGCTAAACGTTGAACAAAACTTATAAGATCTTTATGGCATGATTCCGTACTGTGGTACAATTCATCTTTATGAACCGCTCCATCTAATATCCTCAAAACAATTGATTGTTCATACCGAAAACCCATTTCACCTAGGATTAACAAAGTGTCATGAGTGCTTTTTTCAATTTCTTCTCTCATATTTTCAGTCTGTGGCGATAATTGAGAAAAGTCAAACTCAACCTGAGATTTTAAGGAAGGATCAGTTCTTTCCTGTGTTGTGATAATTTCATTATCCATACTGTATAAGAAATAAGAATAAATGCATAAAATTTATAATATCAAGTATATTATACTGCTATTATGATAAAATAAAAAGGAAAATTAAAATCCAATGACAATAAAAACATATTCTGAAGCACAAACGTATCTTGAATCGCTTATCCCCAACGTGCAAAATAAAAGAAATACCAACATGCGCCTTGAACGGATAGAACATCTTCTTCAATTAATAGGAAACCCTCATCATACATATAAAACTATTCATGTCGGAGGGACTTCTGGCAAAGGATCAACCGCATATCTTATCTCACATATACTCACAACCGCTGGGTATAAAACAGGACTGCATATCTCACCACATCTTGAGAAAATAAATGAACGCATGCAAATAAATAATAGCTCAATCAACAATGTAGAATTTATCTTATTAACACAATGGATACAACCATATGTGAAAGAAGTGGAAAAAAACAATCTCTTTGGCGCGCCATCGTATTTTGAAGTATTAGTAGCCATGAGTTTTGAATATTTTAAGCGAAAAAAAGTTGACATCGCAGTCATTGAAGTTGGCTTGGGAGGGACACTTGACGGGACAAATGTCATAAATCCACTTATTGCAGTGATTACCAATGTATCTCTTGATCATACGGAGATTCTCGGAGATACCGTTGAAAAAATAGCAAAAGATAAATCTGGTATTATCAAAGAAAATACTACTGTCATCACAGGAGCAACACAAGAAACAGTGATTAAAATTATCCAAAAAAAATGTCATGAAAAAAATACTCATCTCTTAATCATTGATAAAGAAGTCAATTATCAAATCAAACAATCGACAATAAACGGCTCACTTTTTGACGCGTATACAAACAAACATCATTATAATGATATAAAACTCTCTCTTCTTGGACGACATCAAGTGAAAAACGCGATATGCGCAATCCTTGCAATTGAAGCTTTGAAAAAACATCATTTCATTGTTGAAGAAAAACATATACGAATGACTTTCGAACACGCTTTTTTTGCAGGAAGAATGGAAATTGTGAATCATAATCCTACCATCATTCTTGACGGTGCCCATAACCCTGCAAAAATGAACGCATTAGTTGAGACCATGAAAGAAGTCTTTCAC
>CAYJVA010000008.1:0-5785 GCA_964373465.1 uncultured Gammaproteobacteria bacterium | reverse complement strand
TATCGTAGTTGTCGGATTCAAACAAAAAAAAGACATAGACGGGATGATTTCTGCTCTTTTACCAATCACAAATCATTTTATCATTACGACATTTTCAACCATGACTGATACGGGAAAAAATCTATCAAAAAATCCTTCAGAGATTGCAAAAATAGTAAAAAAATTCTCTCCTTCTTTACCCTGTACTCAAATACCAACTCCTGCTGTAGCATTAGAATATATTTTCAAACAATCAACCCCTGACGATATCATCCTCATCACTGGATCACTCTATTTGGTTGGAGAAATACGAAGTATATTAATAAATAAATCTTAGATTTTCTTTTCAATCTCCAAAAGTTTTTTAGGAGTAAAATATTTATGCTTCCAACTATAATCAACTTGCAGACAATCAACAAGATTAAAATCATTTTTTATGGCATCTTCAAATTCATGATATACCATAAAATTACCTATACCGGGAAATCTTTCAACGTCATTTGCCCCACCTATTAACATATAATATCTATCCTTATAGTGAGCAACAAGATCGACTGCGGCAAGATAATCGCGTATAAATACTTTGATCAATTTACAACTATACAATCCGCTATTTTTCAGGATAGCGCGCCCTGCATCAACATCTTCTTTATACCGAAAATCACTCTTTTCCTCACCACTAAATCTTTGAAGAGAAAGCTTGACAATATCGTCAAACTCGTCTGCATTTTGCTTTCCATCAGTGATCTCAATTCTGGGATTAAGATTTTTGATCGTATAATAATCTCGCTTGAGATTGTAACGGTGTTTTTTTCTCAATGTATCAAGATATTCTTCTATGTGAGAGAATTGACTGATATCACTTATATACTTATCTTTATCTTCACGCACCTCAACTACATCAATGATTTTATGAGGAATCGTCTCAAGGCTATTCAAATACATTGATTTTGGGATAAGTTTTAGTAACACATTGATAAAATCTTCATTCTTTACCATAAACATATTATCCTCCATCCACTCGCTTCCAAACCATTCAAATCTTTTTTTATCAATATCAAACCACAATGGCAAAAGGGCAAGAGGAGTGCGAGATTCGTAAATAGTATAAAAAAAGGGAACACATTGATATCCTTCAAACCATGCATATCTAAAATCCCACAGATCAAAAAGAGATTGTTTGGGAGAAAATAGATCCCACAGACGTGCGCACTCTTCTATGTTTGAATGAACCTTAAGATGAAGTCCATGAATGATTTTTGACAAGCCGTTTTGATAAAAAATTTTGTTAGAGGGAGTTTTTGGTAATAAATAGGGCAGCGGAATTGATTGAGTTTTAATTTTTGAATAATGATTTATATCATAAAAAAACATGTTATATTTTTTATAAAGAATATACTGTTATTTGTCAAGGACTAAAAAATGGAATTACTCAATAAGATTGATAGAGTAGTCTAAATAAATTTTAGATTTTAGAGGATTTTTTTATAAAAAATTCATTATTTTTATCTTCAATGTCATATCCTAATTTTATAATTTTTTTTCTCAATGTATCGGCATGAACAAATTCTTTTTTTTCACGAGCTTTTTTTCTTTGTTCTGCAAGAGAAATCACTTCATCTGGAATTATTTCGTCAATGACAGAAGCAAATGAAAGACCTAATACGCGATCAAATTCAAGTAATAATTCATATTTATCATGTGACGGAACATTTGATTTAATCAACTCATGCATGATTGAGACTGCAAGAGATGTCTGTAGATCATTGGACAATGCATCATTAAAACGAGATCTATAATCGTTGAGATCATTCAGTTTTTCTTCAGATAAACTGTGACGTTGTGTCTGTTTTTTTAAAATAGAAACTGTATCCAACAAACGTTTGTACCCTCTATTCGCACTTAATAACGCATCCCATGTAAAATTCATCTGTGTCCGATAATGACTTTGTAAAAAAAGATATCGAAGCGCCAATGGATGAATGCCTTTTTTTTTAATATCATCAATGGTATAAAAATTATTTAATGATTTACTCATTTTTTCACCCTCTACTAATAAAAACTCACTATGAAACCAAGAGCGTACAAATTGTTTTCCCGTCGCCCCTTCAGATTGAGCAATTTCATTTTCATGATGGACAGGAATAAGATCAATCCCACCTGCGTGAATATCAAGAGTATCACCCAAATACTTCATGCTCATTGCTGAACATTCAATGTGCCATCCCGGAAATCCATCTCCCCAAGGCGAGTCCCAATGCATCACATGGTGAGCAAATCTCCCAACTCGCTTAAACCACAGCGCAAAATCTGATGGATTTTTTTTCGCAGAGTCAACCACGATCTCTGCTCGAGCTCCTATCAATTTATCACCCCTTTTTTGCGTGGTTAACACACCATATGTATGAAATGCTCCAGTATCAAAGTACACTGCTTGGTCTGTAGTATAAATAAGTCCTTTCGCCTCCAACCGTTCAATCAATTCAATCATAACAGGCACATGCTCTGTCGCACGACACACAATATCAGGACGAATAATATTCAATTGATCAACGCTCTTGAAAAAATAATCAGTGAAATAGGTTGCTACCTCCCACACGCTTTTATTTTGTTTTTGTGCGCCCTTTTCCAATTTATCCTCACCTGTGTCAACATCACCAGTCAGATGTCCAACATCGGTGATATTCATCACCTGTTTTACGTCATAATTGTTATATATAAGAACACGTCTTAAAATATCAGTGCTGATAAAAGTCCTTATATTGCCAATTTGAACATAATCATACACGGTAGGACCACAGGTGTAGAAACGAACATGCGGTGGATCAAGAGGAGCGAATTCTTCTATTTTTTTGCTGATAGTATTGTACAAACGCATACTTCTATTATAGTAAAAAAATTATATTAAAACGTTTTTTTCTTTTTGCGGAAAAATTCAGATATGATCATTGATCCACGAAAAAATAACACTCCTATCGCAAAAATTGATCCGAGCAAACGCAAAGGTGGCAAACTATATGGATAGGCAAACCAACTACGCCACATATCTCCTTCAATTATCACGGCTCGAATAATCAATAAAATATATGCGATATACCCAAGACGCAAGCCCCGACGCCAATATACCACGCCCATTCCTCGCACCGCCCAATGAGTTGATATGAGTGCCATAAAGACAAAAATCCCCAAAGCAACGAATCCTAAAATGATATCAGCTGACCAAAAATGAGTAAGCACATCATAGATATATTTTTGAGGATGTAAAATCCCAAGAACCATGGCGTATAAAAGCGCGCACCAAAAACCAATTAATCCAAAATATTTTCTGTATATAATTTTTGTATCAAGAAAGTCAAAATAATAGCAGAATCCAGAAAAAGCAAAAGAAATACCAATCATAATGCTTGCAGTACCCGCAATAGCTTCATTCAAAAATGATATGGTTAAATACCTTTTTTGTATAAAAATATATTCTACCAATAAGATATACACAATGATAGCAAAAAGAAAAGAACGAATCCACAAAGTATGTATAATTGATTGTGTAAAAGTATGAGCAGTATTATTTTTTGTATCCATAGTAAAAATCTCAACGTGGTTGCCACAATATGCTATAATAATAGCATACTATGTCGGAAATCATAAATTCTATTCCTCCTGAAAAATACACCAACGGGCGCATAGAAATCTCAAATATTTTTGAGTTAGATGATAAAGACCGTATTGACGACGAAAGAAAACATATATGGATACAATATGTAATAAAAAATGAGATAGAAAACATCCTTAAGGAAAAGACAATACCCTTCAAAGAATATCTTTTGTCACATACACCACACAAAACTAGATCTCAGCAGGATAAAAAATTAAGTGAGTATCTTTATGTTATAACCACATTGAATAAAATATTGCCAGAGTGGACTGATATCACTCATGATCCATCACGCATACGAATAATTGGCAATGAACAAGAGTCCTCCCTTCATAATCTCACTAAAGAAATATCAAGCGATGAAAAACCAATAACAACCATTTCTCCACAGGGAATGACTTATTTCCCTCAGTCATATTATTTAAATGATCAATTTTTTTTATCGAAATCCCCAGATCAAAAAATAAATACTCTGATTTTCTATCAAGAAACTGATATCAAAAAACATTTTTCTTATATAAATTTTGATCCAATACAACCTTCTATTGTCTCACTTTATAAGGAAGCGATAAAAACAGGAATTGACCCTTCCAAAGATATACAATTTCAACATATATATATCAAAAGCCTTTTAGGCTATATGAACGGAGTAAAAACACTGTATAAAGCGCTTATTATGGGAGAACTCATGCAACAGGTACGATCAAACAATGAAAACATATATCTTCTTATTGAAGAAATCGCAAACAAAATAACTCATCATTCACTTATCACTTATATTCAACGATCTGGGATAGTTTTTCCACTACAGACCATCGCTCTTTATAAAAAAAGTAACGGTATCACTGTGCCAAATGATGAGTCAGTAAAAGATATTTTGACTTATTGGACTATTGGGTCAGATAAAAAGAAGCACTATGATGGAATTGCGCAATCTACGGCAGACGATGAACTCAATCCTCAGTCAAAACCAATAGATAATAAGCATCAAAAAACAAACAATGTCCTCAAATATCTTTCCACACACGGATATGATTTTCTACCAACCCCAAGACGTGGAATCGCACACATTACTGACGAACAAACAAATAAAACCATAGAGCGTGAATTAGATATTGTTGAATATCAAGGAAACCAAACTGTGTGGAAAAAAGTATGGGATGATATGAAGAGGGGAGTATTGGATGAAGTGTTGAAAACACATCTTCATTTGTCAAACCATATTTTATAAGCATTTTTTCATTTCGTAAAAACACGCTTCGTTCTTGATGATCGTTTTCTGGGTGATAGGTGATGATCGTATCGGCATAACTTGCGAAAAGAATTTCCCAATCTTTTTTGCTAATTTTCTTAACATTTATTTTCAAATTCCACTCTTTGATAAATTCTAATATTTCTTCCAGCGCTTCCTCGTTATCTAAAGAAGAAATGCTATCGCTTGGATTTAACCCTACAGATTGTAAAATTTTTTTTGCTTTCATAATTTTTGAACTGCAATGATTAGTTTTGAATGTAATAAACGTATATTTCAATATTATATAAGTAATTGTCGTATAATTCCATACTATTTTAGTATGAACATCTGCTCCACAAACCTCGCCTCGCATCTTGCGCTTCTTGTTGGGATTTTATAAATATATCGTGATATTTTATATTTGGAGGAAATAAATAAGAATATGCAAAACCTTGTCTTACTAATTCTGCATTGATAAAAGTATCACCAACCCAGACGTACCGTAAAAGCCGATGATATTTATCCCTCTCTGTTACGTCTTTCTCCAATCGTACCATTTTTCCCTCAACTAACGCTTTATTTTTACGAGACGCTTCTCTGCCAAAACACTGCGCTGATTTTCGCGGGTCAACGGTCTCTGGCGCATCAATACCAATATATCTGATTTTTTCTCCCCCCGCAATCTCAATCGTATCGCCATCAATCACCTGAATGACTTTTACCAAACTTCCCTCTGAAACTGAAGTGTATAACAAAGGAGTTTTTCTTAATACAATAGCAATAAAAAGAAATAAAAAAATTCCGAATGTAATAAAAGCTCGAAAAAAACGACCATTCTTCGTGTACTTCATACGAGACATTCTGTGTCGCAATTACTGAACGCCGCTCGAACCTTTTTTGAACAAAATCCCGACTGATGC